>JBAZGL010000019.1:0-11617 GCA_041652855.1 Candidatus Izemoplasmatales bacterium | reverse complement strand
GCAGCCTGACCCACAAGCGCTCCCACATGGGTTTCTCCCAAAGCGTTCGTTCCCAAATCGATTTCAACGTCAAGCAAGACATCTTCGATAGTTCCGGCATTCAAGCGACCCGCGAGCATCCCGACATTGAATAAACGACCGTAATTCGCCTCAGTATCAGTGAGTTGTATCGATGATTGCGTGATATTGATATCATGCACATGACTATTGACTCCCAAAATACTGAAAAGTCCCGCATAATAGACTGTCCCACGCAGTGTACCACGTTTCATGTTCAGGTTGTAGATGTAGAAATTATCAGCTAACGTTTCGCCTTCGGGATTGAGTCCCGAAAGACTTCCGAAGAACGTGACGCTAGGCGTCACATATGCATTGACTCCAAGTACACCCATATCGATATTGTCCGTCAGAACATAATCATGAAGATTAAACGCTTTATCGTAGGTCGTTGTGGTGTAGGCGATCAATCTCGAGAAAAATGCCAAGTCGATCGCGTCTTGAATCAAATAGCGATCATGAACCTCATCATATGTCAACCCTTGAGCTCTTGGGTAAGAATCGTTTGGATAGAAATACCACCGATTCGTCGGCTGATTCAAGATTGAAGCATCGCTTTTCAATATCGATGTGGTTTCACCGTCAGCGTAATCATTGACTATCGGCAAGTTGAACGACCCGACCGAAGTCAGGTACCTGGTTTCATCATACACGAGATTGCCGATGGTGCCGCCTGTATTGAGATACAGCACGGGTTGCGCATCAAACTTGTTGATGTAAGAGGCGTTGACGACCACTTTGGACGCATAATACGAGTTCGTGAATATGCCTTGATTCTCATGTATCATGCCGGCAGCCTGGAAAGAGCTGCTTGAGGTACCCACATTATAGCGGATACCGGCATTATAGATATCATCGCGATTGTCAATCACAAAAGCGTGGTCAACGGTTCCTTTATTGAGGCCGACCAAATTGGATACACGCGTGATCGTAATATGCAGATTCAGTAACTCGAAGGTCGGATTGATCAGTCCGATATCTTTGATGGTTCCATTATTGATGGTGAACATCGAATAATACGGTGTGATCGCCACGTCCACTAATTCGCCATCCACGAGTTCTTCATAAATCAGGAAATCATAGCCTGCGAAGTACATGTTGGAGATGACGAAACCCTGACCATCAAATATCCCTTGGAATGTTTTCTCATTCTGGGTTTCTGTCGAATCGAGGAAAGAGTATCCGATCGGTATAAACGTCTTTGCGCCTAAAACCGAGTAATCGATATCATTTCCCAATACGTAATGCTGCTCCAGCAAAAAATCCTTCTTCTCGGAACTCACCGGAACATTCTCAGCGGGATTACTCGAAAGATAGACTTGCTCAAAAGACACGTCGACAGAGAAGCGATACAACTCTTCAGCGGTTTCAAAACGAATCTTCTTTCCAACCATCGCGGTCTCGCACACGGAAAGGTCAGTCGATGTTTTGCATACGACATCACGAAAATGAGTGTAGGTGTAATAATCATCCGCGCTGCCAAGGGTATATGGGGCTTCATCCCAATCATATGTCCCGTCGAAATCAAGATAATCATGGAAATCGATGGGATTGTTTCGCACATCGCTCTCCGATGCCTTGACCCAAAAAGGCAAAAACGAAAAAACCAACATCATGATGTTGAGAAGGGTGAGAAAACGCATCGATTTGAGTTTGATGTGAAAGTGTCTATCCATCTTCTTTACCTCTGCTACCATGAGATGCCCCAAGGTGTCTGGGCAAGATTCCAAACGTTTTGCGGCCCGCCCACAGCTTGTACGGCTTCAATTGAAAACGTGATTTGTAATGAATAACCTTGTGAATATGTTCCAAAAGGCTCTTCCGGGGGGTTGATCAATGGAATGTCAAGGGGTTGACTTTCGCTCTCCCGCATCACCGGAAGCATGTAGTAGATATAATTATCCTGATCTCTGTTGTCATACCAGTTCTGGATTTCGAAGTTGAACGGCATGATCCCGTCAATCAAGACAGATAATTCGGTGGTAGATCCATCAAAGTTGAGATATTTGAGGGTGAGTTGTTCGTATACCTTGATCCGGAAATACGTGGGGATGTTGCTCTTGACCTCTAAGCGCACCCTGAGATTATCAAAAAAATTGATGGTGGTGGTATTGGTCGTAATATCGATTTCATAGATACCGGTTTTCGTGAGTGGCGGGGCGATCGGGACCATATAATTCGAAGCGGGGTTCGTCTCATCAATAAAATATGCAAAAAAATCGACTTCGACAAACCCTACAGTGGCTTCAACAGAATCATCGAAACGATGCGTAAACCACGCAAATGTGGAATAGACAAAAAGACCAAGGGAAAAAACGAGAAGTGCAGACGCGACATATAAATTACGGCGATAACGCTTCATCTCAATTTCCACCTCCTTGGTGTTCTAGCCGCTAAGGAATAAAAAAGCCATCGTCTCGCGGTGACGCATTTTTACATTTCCCCTCAGGAAATAAAAAAGCGCCCTCGTCGTAAAGACAACGGCAACTGGCTACCATCTGATCGAAGGCCCTATAGCTTTGCGTCACTAACTTTCGCTAGTTTTGCTATTTACAGTTCGTATTATACAAACTTCCCATCCTTTTGTCAATAATGAGGTCTTGTTTTTTCACTATTTTACGAAATAACGTAACGTAATAATCCTTATATCGCGGGTACGTGTCGGCGTAAAATCGGCTTGATACCGAAATAACGCCAATTCTTCATTCAATTCACACAATATTTTTGTTGTTTTTAACTAGAAATAATGATATCATATAGAGTGCAAAATTGTTAAGGAGTGGAATACATGAAAAGCTTGATTTCTAAAAAAGTCATCATCATTTTTTCCGTACTAATCTTCATCGTCGCGTCCGCTGTCATTGTCGCATTCACGACGGGAAACACCCATTTTCCTTCTTTGAGCGACCCTGACGGCATTTTTTATGAGCGGCAGGACGATAGTGGAAATGTGTTATATACCATTACAAACAAGGAAATGTATGAAGAAATAAAACGTAACGACGGCGTCCAGCAGTTGTTGTTTATGATCGACACTGTTCTGTTGCATGAGTACCTTGATGAACTGACGGACGATGAGATTCTCGACCGCAAGGTCAAACTCATCTACGGCACATCCGATGCGGCAGAGATTGCCAAACTCCCCGAAGCGACAAAGACCAGTTTGGAAGAGGCCTTCGAGATGAATATGGTCTTGTCTGGATACGAGGGAAATGAACTCGCTTATGCGGCGTTGACGCTGGCGCGAGAGAATTATGCCCGTTTCGCAATGAAAGAAGCCAAAGCCATCACTGACCTCAATATCGCCAAAGAATACATCAACAACACTTGGGAAGATATCTATGCTGTCCGCATTCGCTTCACATCGAGCGCAGACGCGAAAGATGTCTTGCTCAAGTATCATTTATTGGAATACAACACCGTCACTTTACGCGAGTACAAAGGCTTCACGTATCAAGATGAAACCCTTCTCGACCGTAACGATGAACTTGTCCAAGCCTATATCACCATCGATACCTTCTATTACGACGTCTTGATGAACATCGTCAATCTGAATGACCAAATCGTATACGAAAAAGGCACGGGTAACACCTATACTGGTGCTAATGACAAAGTCTTCACCCTCGATGATTCAGGCAACCTGCTCGACACGGACAGCGAAGTGGTCATCGCGCATACGAACCTTTTCATCAACAAAGCCGATGCCGTTGCCCATAAAGATGCCAACACCTCTTATTACACCGTCACTAAGACCGATCCCTTCGATCACGAAGAAAACGCCGTGGTCAAAACCCAAGTCGGCGGAATCGTCGTCTACACCATCGATAAAAACGGCAAAATCTATGACATATCGCAAAATGATGTCACCGCCACGACTGACCTGAAAGTCAACAAGGTCTTCACCCCAATCGCATCGGTCACCAAAGCGACCGTGAACAACTCCACATTCCTAACCGATCAGGAAATCCTCAACAAATACATCCTGATGTACAATTATGTCTACGGAGCATATCGCGACTTGCTTCCGGAGAACGCAACACCAGAAGATTTGATAGCGCTCGATAATGCGAATCTACACTTCAACTATCTTGAAGTCAAATCCGCACAGGCATCGCTTGCCACCTATATGTTCAAAACCCTGAAATTCTTCAGCGATGTGACCAAACCGTTCTCCACAGCTCCGAAAACATATGCCGGTGCGAACGACACGGCGACCTATCTCGTTTATAAGATCCATCAAGAACCGAAATTCGACGCCGAAAAGGTCATGTTCGACCATATCGAATCACAAATCAAAATTCCGACCATCGTCGGCGGAAACATTACGCTTCCTACTTCCGGTTGGTACGGTTCCACCATTTCATGGACATCGGGTAATACGAGGGTCATCTCTTCGAAAGGCGTGGTCATCCGTCCCAGCGAAGATACCGAAGTCGTGTTGACTTACCGCATTTCCTTCAACGGAGAAACCCGTTCCGGAGCCCTCACCATCCAAGTACTCGCTTCCGGAAACACGGTCGAGGTAACACCTACCGGCGATACCGAAGTGACTTTCGAGACGATTCTGGATGATGTCGAGATCTATGACCAACTGACCTACACCTTGATCGATGCCCAACTTCAATCCACCAATGCCGCATCGACCATCAGCACCTATCTCGTGAAACTCCGTCAAACCTACGGTTTCAAGATTTACGACCGCTTTGTCGGTGTGGGATACACGAAGGTCGACAAAGACTATTCCTATCAGACACGCGGAAGCAAAACCTTGCTCGCAACCCTTTCGGGCCGTCCCGGATATGAGGATGAAGAAATCGAGTTCAGCGCAGACACTTTCTATGAATATGCTTTGACAAAGAATTCCGCGCTTTACGTGATGTATGCCAGCCAATTCAAAGAGTTGGTCCGAACGTCCTATTTCACCCATCTCTTCGGAACCCAGACTGATTTGACGAAAAACAAGAGTGACCAAATGCGCAACATCGTTAACTACGTCGATTCCATCAAGCAATACTATCCCTACCTCAAACAACTCTATGAGTCCTATAATCTCTCCTTCCCCTATGCGAGCTTCACCGACTATATCTACAGCGAACATAACGGGGCGAAAACCGAGTACGACCTGATTCGCAACTCCGTCGTCTCAACGCTTCAGTCTTATATCATCATGGAATCCGTCGATGATTTAGACATTGTCGAGCTCATGTATCCGACTATCGAGGAATACTACGACAACTACTTCAGCCTTAATGTCAACCATTTGTTAATCTATTTCGATTTCGATGAAGATGGAAAACCGGACGATTATTTCGCCTATATCGATAGCCTCTCGGACATTGAAACAGATGAATATGAGACGACCTTGGCTTCACTCGAAAATGAGATTCGCCTGTATCTTGGTGAAACTGGCAATACCTTCACAACTCTGAAGACCGCATATGCCAATGCGACTCGAGAACATGAAACATGGGGCACATTCAAACAAAAAGGCTTCCAGATTATGAATCAAAGCCTGAATACCGTAGACAGCGAGTCCGTCAGCCATTCCCTCACTTATAGTGGCGAATATGGCGTCAAAGACACATATGTCCAGGAATTCGTCGATGCATTGATTGCCCTATATGCGGACTACACCCTCCCACAAAACAGCGGACTATCAGAAATGATGTCACAACTCGTGGATACGGTGAATGGAAGTCACATCATCCTTGTCACCAAAGGCGACGATTTCGAACGCCCCAGTGCCCGCTTCGTCGAGTCCGACCCGAGCAATCCCGTCTATTCGACCGGCATCGTGAACGAAGCTGACAAGCCCACGCTCGCACAAATCCAGCTTTATGCGCACTACTATCTCTACAACAGTTTCTATGACTTGAGCAATGCCGATGTCGAAACGACCTACAATATTACCTTGCCGAAAATCTCGGCCACGCTCAGAGCGAAGCTTGCCGTCTTCTCCGACGATGTGCTTCAAGACATGCTCGTCCTCGGAACGGTCAACGTCAACCTGGCAGACAGAATGCAAACGGGACGTTTCCCCGACAATGACTTCAATCATCGCACCACCGCCCAAATGCTTCAACAATTCGTCGATACCCGCGATGCGTATTATAATGCGGTCTTCGGCAAATACACAGACTAAGCCAACCGAAATCATATCAAAAAAAGACAAAACCCAAATCCATGCGGTTTTGTCTTTTTCGTTCTGTGGGAGATCTTATTCCCTTGAAAGCGAATGCTTATAATAGCGCTCGCGGTCCAATACGCCAATCGGTCCGGTGGACTCCTGAATATTGATCATATCGAGTTCTTCACCAAGCACACAGACTTTAGAATCGATGTTGTCGAGAAAATGGATGATCAACGCTTCGGCAATGTTGGGTTTCTTGGGGGAACCGTAGTTTCCGTAGTAGTGATGGCTCAACATGATATGTTCGAGCAGCATCGCCTCTTCGCTGTCGACGTAACCGAGCTCTTTCGCAGTCTCGTGAATCAAATTGACCCCCATCGTGATATGCCCGATCAACCGGCCCCGAATCGTATATTCGCTGCCTTCATAGGTGTCAAACTCTAGAATCTTACCGATGTCATGGAGAAATACGCCGGCATAAATCAAATCGGGAGACAAAAACGGATAGACTTTCAAAAAACCCTCGGCCAACTGAAGCATCGAATATGTGTGGTATGCCAGGCCGGAAATATAGGCGTGATGGAACTTCGTCGCCGCAGGAAACAAATAGAAATCGTCTTCAAAGCGTTCATAGATCTTCAATGTGATTTCACGCACAACCTGATTCTCGATGGCATGAATTTTCGTTTCCAAAGCTTTTCTCACCGTCGCCAGATTGATCGGAGCGTATTGATAGAACGCGCGCATCAAGCGCTCCTTTTCATCATCCGATAGCTCACGCTCACCGAGCAGAGATACGTGTGAGGCTTGGAGATGGATCTTCTCCTTGAACACGATCGCTTCCGTTTCGAAATAATAGATTTTGTTGATCAGGATTTTCGTATCGCTTTGCACGCGAACGATCAAACTCTCACCAATTTCGCTCGTGACATTGAGCGCAAAGGTATCATAGGTTGACGGATTGACCTGATCGACCTTGCCATAAAATTCATACTTCTGTCCCACTTCAAAATTCATCATGTGAATCTTCCTTTCTGTGAAAAACATATGTTCCGATATCAGTCAGTTCGAATGTCCCCGAAGAAATGGCTTTGATGATACCTGATGTTGATAACAACCCATAACGCTCATCGATTTCAAGGATTTCTTTCTTGGGAAGAGGTTTGAACACCACCATGAGATTCGCTCCATCATTGTAATAAGCAAGGATGGATCCAGATTCCAGAAGAAACACATCCATCTGCTGGGAGAGCTCATAATGCGATTTAAGTTGAAAACAAGGGGAGCATTTGCGTAATCCGATCAACTGTCTCAAAAAACGGATATCCGTTTCTGCCGCATCGATCTCATCCCAATTGATGCGGTTCAATTGATCGCCGGAACGGTAAGTATTGTCTTCGAAATGTTTGGTTCGATACCATTCCTGTCCCATATGGATGAAGGGGACGCCTTGGGCCAAGATCACGATGGATGTCGCCAACAGCGCTTGTTTTTTGGCGCGTAAGGGATCATTCGTGATCATCAAGGCCTTGTCATAGAAAGTCATGTTGTCGTGACATTCCACATAGTTGATTGATTGACTCGTGTATTTGAACAAATAGCGGTTCAACGCGCTCCCATACAAGACTTCACGGACGCGGTCCAAATGACTGATATCGCCGGTCGCGAACCCTCTGACCAACGGATCGAAAGTCGAGCCCTTGATCGTTTCGCGGAATGTGTCGTTGAAAAATCCGATGGTATACAACACCTTCTTGTTTCGCATGTGCGCCATGCGATCCGCCAAGTTGGACTGATGCATCTTCCAACCTTCACCATAGACGATGATATGCTCGCTCAACGCATGGAGTTCTTGGCGGATTTCGTTCATCGTCTCATAGTCGATCAGTCCCATGAGATCAAAGCGAAATCCATCCACATGGTATTCCTGCGCCCAAAAGAGACACGAATCGATGATGAGTTTGCGTATCATCTTCCGATGGGTCGCCAAATGGTTTTGGCATCCGGAGACATTGGTCAGGATGCCATCGCGATCCACATGATAACTATATCCCGGCACCAACTTCTCATAGGGAAACTGGTCGGCGACATGGACGTGGTTGTACACCACATCGAGGATCACACCGATGTTGGCCTTGTGGAATCCGTTGATCATGGCGCGTAATTCATTGATTCGCGCGTAGGGATCATCGGGATCGGTCGCATACCAACCCTCGGGCACAAAATATTGTTCGGGATTATAGCCCCAGTTATACAAACTGTCGGGTTGCTTCTCATCCACACCGCCGAAATCGATGATCGGCATGATCTGCACATGCGTGATGCCGAGTTCTTTCAAGTAATCGAAGCCTGCAGGATGATTTGACGAGGTTTTGACACCGGTTTCGATCATCGAGAGATATTTTCCACGATAACGGAAATCCGTGTTCGGGTCCATCGAAAAGTCGCGGACGTTGACTTCATAGATAATCGCATCGAGCATCTGGCCTGAAAAATCGATTGCTTCTGTCATGGACAGCCATTTCTCAGGATTCACAACATACGCATATTGACCATTGGCGTCCGAAGCGCGCGCATAGGGATCCGTGACCCGCATCTCCGAGCCGTTGACATAGACGTGATAGCGATAGCGATAGCCTTCAACATCGCCTTCCACAACCAACCGCCAAACCCCTGAGGTCGTGTACTTCATGTCATAGAATCGCGGTTCACTCCCGGGTGGGGCCAATTCGAGCCGGACTGACTTCGCCACGGGAGACCAGAGTTTGAACTTGGTTTGATCGCGATGATAGGACGCGCCCAAATCGTGCTTCCGATATTGATAGATATTGTCAAAGAGTTCGGTTCGGACGATTTTTCCGGTATAGAGTTCGGATTGGTCTTGTTTGCTGTTGATGACATAATAGATCTTTCCCAAATCAATGTAGGCATCAAACGTACACAGAAGCTTAATCTCGTCTGTAAGCGCGACTTCTTCGACGATGACGAGGTCGATTAACTCATCGTTGCCGAACAGCTGGTACGTTTCACCGGGATCATGATTTTTTTGGGGAACGATGATTGTGAGAAGATCAAAATCATCGAGATATGGATAAAATTTGCGCTGGTCTTTTTTCATTGGTCGTCCTTCATGCCGTGTAAATGGATATACGCTTCGACAAATGTTTTGATATCTGAATAGGTATTGTTGAGCTCTCCGGTAATGACTTGCTTGATGACTTCATCGATGATCATGCCGATGATTCGGACATCTTTGAGTCCCATCGTATCAAGAATGTCCTGCCCTTTGAACGCCAGATCGCAGGTGTTGCGAATCGGCATGTGGCGATCGATGTCTTCGATTCGTGGACGTTGATCGTTGTCCGGGTTGATCACGACATTGATCTGATTAGCCATCAATGCGAACGCCGTGCCATAGCCAAAGACAATCAACGCATCAAAAAGATCGTTTTGCGTGACTTCCACAAGCTCGGCCAAGCGATTGATCATATATCGCTCTTTTTTGGAAAAACGCCATGAATCCGCCAAGGCTTCCTGATTCAAGTATTGACACAAGGCGAAAAATTGAATGGTGTTGAGGCTGTGATTCGATCGAAGCCTGAGAAGTTCCATTCCACGAGCCAACTCGGGAAACACATCGGTCATCCGGAGATCGATCATCGTCTGGATTGCCATTTGGCAATGAGCCCCTTCGAGGATTTTCGCCCATTCGTTGAGGATGCGTTCATTCGCGATTTTGAGAAGCAAGTGCCTTGAATCGCGCATGGCTTCTGCCGTCGTCGCTTCAATCACAAAACCCAACTTGCTTTGAAAACGACATGCCCGCAAGATTCTGAGCGCGTCCTCTTCAAAACGTCGCTTCGGATCGCCGATGCTGCGGATGATGCCATGGTTCAAATCGCTCAAACCCTCATGGTGATCGATGATGGTTCCCGCCGCATCCATGGCCAGGGCATTGATGGTGAAATCCCGCCGAAGCAGATCGTCTTTGAGATTGGTTGTGTGGCGGACTTCCGTGGGGTGACGATGATTCTCATATTTCCCTTCTGTCCGGAAACTTGTGATCTCGAAGCGATGATTCTTCCAAGGGACGGTCACGCTTTGATACTTGATCCCAGTCGGCTTCGTCATCGGAAAAATGCGCATCACCTCTTCGGGAAGCGCAGATGTTGTGATATCGATGTCTTTGATCTCCAACCCAAGCAAAGCGTCTCGGATCGAGCCGCCGACGAAATAGGCTTCATGTTCATGTTCGGCGAGAATCCGAATGATCTCGCTCCCGAGTTCAAACAAGCGGTCCACATCTATCACCTTTTTCATTATATCATAACGGCTGCTTCAATACTATCGATATATTCTCGCTTTGTCGCAAGCGAAGAGATGTGCTATAATGAAGCAGGTGAGAAAAGAATGAAATCCATTTTGCATCATGCAACAGCCGAAATCACTATCAACAAATCGCGCTTCATCGCTCGAATTTTTCGTGTTGCCTCCCAAGAGGATGCGATGAAAACCATCGCCGAGATTCGACTGAACGAACCCGAGGCCTCACATCATTGCTATGCCTATGTGCTCGGTGACGGCGGCGAGCAACAACGCTTCGATGACGATCATGAGCCGTCGCGCACGGCTGGTCTGCCTCTGCTTTCCGTCTTACAAAATAATGAGCTCACCGACGTCCTCCTCGTGGTCACCCGCTATTTCGGGGGCATCAAGCTTGGTGCCGGCGGACTATCTCGGGCCTATGCCCAAGCCGCACGCACCGTCCTGCAAGACCTCGAACTCTGTGAGAAAATAAACTGGGCGCGATGCGAGATCGTTGTCCCTTACGCCATGGAGAAAACCTTGTCCCACCTGCTCAAAGATCACTGCATCATCCACCATACCGACTACTCGGATGTGATCAAAGTCCATGTCGATGTTCAAAACGAATTCCTGCCGGACATCCGCGAACAACTGAACGATCGCACTGCGGGAAAAGCCCGGATTACCATCCTTGAGATCGATAGCCGGTACTAAAAAAATATTGCCTCTTGGCAATATTTTTATACGAACATTCCATTCACGAGTTCAAACAAAGATACAATCGCATCCGCGAACAAATAGCCCAAGATGACTGATAGGACAATAAACACGAAGCGGATCTGGTTGGCGGAGTTGCGTTGGAATATGCGTCCCAAATCCAAAGCCTGCATCGCGTTGTAGATCATGAGCGTCGTCGCGAAAAACAATATGATGCGAGATATCGAAAAAACAATCGGATCAAACATCTCTTCACCCCACAATCCCATCAAGGATGTCATCGTCCGAAGCGATATTGGTGTATACGGATACGATCAGTTCATTGGGCAGGCATACCAGCGGCATCAAACTTGAATTCGTCGGCCGTTGCAACTGACAGATATTCCGCGGACTCTCCTGATAAGACAC
>JBAZGL010000018.1:4598-11761 GCA_041652855.1 Candidatus Izemoplasmatales bacterium | reverse complement strand
AATTGAGAATCGGAGAACAAACTATAGAACGTCAATCGCTGTCGTTCATCCATCTCCAATAGTGATTGCGCCAACTCATAATCGTGGAACAAATCAAGTTGATTGCGCTTTTCGTCCGTATCCAATACGCTTTCCAAAATCGAAATGACTTGTGCTTGAAACGGACTTGTGATGACGTTTTCCATCGTTTTTCCCTCCTCTCTTTCTTAAAAATTGTACCATAAAAACGCGCTAAATAACAACCTTTTTCCGATAAAAAAAGGCTGAGTCAGCCTTTCGTTATTTTTTGAATCGCTCCTTGAGCCAAGAAGGTATTTGAATATCATCTTGTTCCTCTTCAACGGGTTTTTTGATGATCTCCATATCCTTTTGATTCTTTGCTTTTTTCTTCAAATCTTTTTTGCTCAACTTCGGTGCTTTTGCGATGATGTCAGCGTGAAGTTCTTCCGTTTTCGGTTTCTCTTCCGCCCTGTGCAAAGTATACTCTTTGAACAGCGGGTCTTCACTGAATCCGGTCGCGATGACCGTGACGATGATTTCATCTTGCAAATCCGAATTGATGGCGGACCCGTATATAACGTTGATATCGGTCGTCGATGATTTTTGGATTTCCTCGATGATCTCGTTGATTTCGTATAATGAAGCATCGAATCCGGATGTGATGTTCACGATCGCATCGGTCGCGCCGTTGATCGAAGTTTCGAGTAGCGGACTCCGAATCGCAGCGCGGGCAGCTTCCACAGCCCGATTTTCCCCGCCAGCAATACCAATCCCCATCAGAGCGGTCCCTTTGTCTTTCATCACGGTTTTCACATCCGCGAAATCGACGTTGACAATACCCGGAACGGCGATAATCTCTGTAATGCCTTGAACCCCTTGGCGCAGTACGTTGTCCGCCTCGCGAAATGCATCAAGGTAGGGCGTGTTCTTATCCACGATATAGAGCAGTTTATCATTGGGGATCGCGATCATCGTATCCACATAAGGTTTCAATTCTTCTAATCCCTGCAAGGCGACGCTCATCCGTTTGCGACCTTCAAAACCAAAAGGCTTTGTGACGATTCCAATCGTTAAGCAACCCATTTCGCGGGCAATCCGGGCAATGACAGGTGCAGCACCGGTTCCGGTACCTCCGCCCATTCCGGCCGTGATGAAGACCATATCCGTATCGGAAAGGAGATCGCGGATTTCATCTTCAGACTCAAGCGCGGCTTGTCTGCCGATATCCGGGCTCGCGCCCGCTCCTAAACCCCTAGTGAGCAATTTCCCGAGTTGGAGGCGAATATCCGCTTTTGACAGTTTCAGCACTTGAGCATCCGTGTTCATGGCGACAAACTCCACGCCTTGAACATCGTTCTCAATCATGCGGTTGATCGCTGAACCACCGCCACCACCGACACCGATGACCTTGATATTTGGTTTTTGATTGAATTTGTCATTCAGATCAAACATATTCTTACCCCCGTGGCTTCCATCAATACACCCGATTCAGTGATTCAGGGTTCATATCGCTTATAGTTATGTTTATTATATGCTGTGAAGCGGGATTTATCAAGATAGTTGATGGTTATTTCTCGATTCAATCAACGTAATCAACATTGCATCGCTATTAGAGGGATGCTTCTATCTCATTTGCGGCATAAAAGTCCTGGACGAAATCTGAATAGCGATCCGACAAGATGGCTTGCCTGACCTCTTTCATCAATTGTTTCAAAAAATAGAGATTGTGGTATGTCAGTAATCTCAATCCGAGAATCTCGCCCGATTTGAATAAGTGACGGATATAACTTCGGGTGAACTGACGACAGACGAAACAGTCACAATGCGGATCAAGCGGTGATAGATCCGCTTCGTACGTTTTGTTCTTGACGACGAGCTTGCCGCCATGGACCATCGCTGTCCCATGGCGCGCATTTCTCGAGGGCAGTACACAGTCGAACATATCGATTCCGTGAAGCACGCCGGTCACGAGATCTCTCGGCGCACCGACACCCATGAGGTAGCGAGGTTTGTGTTGTGGCATATGTCCGCTTAGGTAAGCCAACATGTCATCCATTTCGGCCTTGGTCTCGCCGACAGACAATCCCCCGATCGCGTACCCGGGAAAATCCATCTCGACGAGTTCATCCAGGCACATCTTCCGCAGATCTTTGAACGGTCCCCCTTGAACGATTCCGAACAGCGATTGACTATCGCTGTTCCCGTGGGCTTCCTGACACCTTTTCGCCCATCGGATCGTCCGTTCGACGGATTGCTTCATATAATCATATCCGGAGTGAAAGGGAGGACATTCATCAAATGCCATGATGATATCCGCACCAAGAACATGTTGGATGTCAATACTGTCCTCGGGTGTCAAGTGCAAGGTTGCGCCACTCAAATGGTGACGAAAAGTGACGCCTGATTCCTCGATTTTGCGTATATGGGAGAGGCTGAACACCTGAAACCCGCCTGAATCCGTCAATAGCGCTTTGTCCCAGCGCATGAAAGGCTTGACGCCGCCATTTAGAACAATGATATCCGTTCCCGGTTGGAGCCACAAATGATAGGTGTTGGCAAGAATAAGATTCTCGCTCACCTGCTTGATTTCATCCGGAGACAATGTTTTAACCGACGCTTGGGTGCCCACAGGCATAAAAACGGGGGTGGGTACATCCCCGCTTTTAGTATGGATCACGCCACATCGTGCACCTGATTGTGTACAAATGTGTTGTAACTCGAACTCCATGGACATCAAAGGATGATGCCGTACGTATCTCGTGTCAACCCTGCGGCATTTCCTTCATCGGTATCGATATGCATCGCGGAAGAAAAATCGCTCCGAACACGGATCACGACATCACCAAAAATGAGTGCGCGTCCATCTGTCACGATTTTCACATCGACACTTTGTTTGTCTTTCAAATTGAACTTCTCGGCATCCTGAGGTGTCAAATGGATATGTCTTTTGGCAATGATCACGCCTTCATTGACCTCCACCTCACCTTTCGGGCCGATGATGCGGCAGGGTGCGCTGTTCGCGATGTCTCCCGATTCTCGAACAGGTGCCGCAATGCCGATGGACCGCGCATCCGTCATCGATAACTCGATTTGAGTTGTATTGCGCACGGGACCTAAAATTGTCACACCATTCAGCTCACGCTTGGGACCAACGATGGTCACACGTTCTTCCGCAGCATATTGCCCGGGTTGAGAAAGCATTTTTTTCACCGTCAGTTGATATCCTAAACCAAACAATCTCTCCAAATCCTTTTGACTCAGATGTACGTGTCTGGCACTGACTTCAACCAAGATTTTTCGTTCCATTAGGGTCTCCTTTTCATTCCTGTTAGTCGCTCATATTCTACACCTTTTAGCGATTCTAGGCAAATCAAATCTTGTTTTAGTTGTAATTGCATGGGTATTTGTTATAATGGTATCGCAACCCATTATCGATCAAAATTCCAGTGAGGAGGATGCTTGCCATGAACGAATTGCTTTGGTTTGGCTTTGCGATCGTCAACTTCGGACTATTCATGTTTGCCTATAAATGGTTCGGCAAAACCGGAATTTTTTGCTGGATTGCCATTGCGACGGTATTGGCCAATATTCAAGTCACCAAGTCCATCACACTGTTCGGTATCAATGCGACTTTGGGGAATATCATGTATGGCACAATCTTCCTCGCGACAGACGCGCTCAATGAACTCTTCGGCCCAAAGGAAGCCAAAAAAGCAGTATTGATGGGGTTTTTCGTCCTAGTTGTCACAATGGCCGTAATGCAACTGGCTTTGCTCTTCCAACCCAATGACCATGATTTCTCCCAAGATGCGCTCACGACCATATTTGGCTTTTTGCCGCGTATTGCTTTGGCAAGTATGACCGCTTTTTTGATTAGTCAGTTCTTCGATGTCACGATTTTTCAAAAAATCAGACTCAGATGGCCGGAAAATCGATATTTATGGCTTAGAAACAATGGATCGACATTTCTGAGCCAATTACTCGATACATTGATTTTTGTCCCCATCGCCTTTGTGGGCGTCTACTCCCTCGATATCGTCTTTCAAATCTTTATATCGACTTATATCATCAAAATCATCGTTGCGCTACTCGATACTCCCTGTCTATACCTCATCAAAACCATCAAGCCCTTATAGAAAATTGGTAATCGACCAGTTTTTTTTACCACAAGTTCCTGCCGATCATCATGGCGTCGCCGAATGAAAAGAACCGATAGCGTTCCCGAATGGCTTCTTGATATGCCGCTAAAATATGTTCGCGAGAACTGAATGCCGAAACCATCATGATCAAAGTCGACATCGGTAAATGGAAATTGGTGATCAGACAATCAATGGCTCGAAAAACGTATCCGGGATAAATGAAGATGTCTGTGAAACCCGAGGCTTCGTTAAATGTCCCATATAACTGCACGATGCTCTCAAGCGTTCTCGTGGATGTGGTTCCGACAGCGATGATTCTTCTGCCTTCGCTTTTCGCTTTGTTGAGAATCGACGCGCTTTCCGAAGACAGGTGGTAGTATTCTCGATGCATCTGATGCGCATGGATGTCATCGACTTGTACCGGGCGGAAAGTCCCTAACCCCACATGTAAAGTCAGATAGACGATCTCGATGTTTTTTTCGGTTATCTGTTGCAAAAGTTCCGGGGTGAAATGCAGTCCGGCAGTCGGCGCGGCAGCACTCCCGAGTTCTTTGGAATAGACCGTTTGATAACGGCTGCGATCGAGCAGTTTCTCATGGATATAGGGTGGCAAGGGCATCTCTCCGAGTTGTTCGAGAACTTCGTAAAAAATACCCTGGTATCGAAATTCCAAATGCCTCAGCCCCTCATCGGACTCACATACGCATGTGGCTTCGATCAACCCGTCACCAAAGACGATCCTCGTGCCGACTTTCATGCGCCGCGACGGTTTCACCAAAGTTTCCCAGACATCACCCTTGATCTGTCTCAGAAGCAATATCTCGATATGGGCATTGGTTTCTGCTTTCACACCGATTAGACGTGCGGGCAACACTTTCGTGTCATTGAGCACAACGACATCCCCGGCGTGGAGGTAATCAGGCAAATGAAAGAAATGTGCATGACGTGTGGCTCCGGTATCGCGATCGAGCAATAACAACCTTGAATCCGCACGATTTTCGAGCGGCGTCTGCGCAATCAGTTCCTTGGGCAGTTCATATGCGAAATCACGTGTTTTCATCTAAAACAAGCTATCCTGAAATGATTTCTTCAAGTGACGATAGGCTTTCTCCGTGACAACGCGCCCTCGAGGCGTCCGCGACAGGTATCCTTTTTGAATCAAAAAAGGTTCGTAAACGTCTTCAAGCGTCTGCGGATCTTCGCTGATGGATGTAGCAATGGTCTCCAGACCTACGGGCCCCCCGCGATATTTCTCGATGATTGCGCCCAAATACTCGCGATCCTTTCGATCCAAACCGCAATCGTCTATCTTCAGTTTGTCAAGGGCCTTGCGCGTAATCTCCAGGGTGATTGTTCCGTCCCCCAAGATGTCGGCGAAATCTCTCACACTACGAAACAAACGGTTGTCAATCCGAGGCGTGCCGCGGCTCCGCATCGCCAATTCTTTCACTGCGGCTTCCTCGATCGGGCATTCATAGATTCTTCCCGTGCGGGAACAAATGGTTTCCAATTCGGAATCCTCATAGAAATCAAGGCGATGGACAATGCCGAATCGCTCGCGCAACGGACCGGACAAATCACCGAAACGTGTGGTTGCGCCAATCAAGGTAAATGGCGGTAAATCGACCCGTATCGACTTTGCGCCTGAATCTTTTCCAACCACTATGTCAATGACGAAATCTTCCATGGAAGAATACAAGATTTCTTCTACGATTTTCGGAAGTCGATGTATCTCGTCGATAAACAACACATCTCCCGGCTCTAGAGAAGTGAGGATCGCCGCAAGATCTCCGGTGCGTTCAATGGTCGGTCCACTGACGATTTTGATCGACACTTGCAGTTCATTCGCAATGACTTGCGCAAGCGTTGTTTTGCCTAAACCTGGCGGTCCGTACAAGAGCACGTGATCAAGCGACTCCGCGCGCTTTTTGGCTGCCTGCACGGCGATTGACATCATCTCTTTGACGTTTGTCTGACCAATATATTCACTAAAAAATTGCGGACGCAATGTAACTTCGATTTCATCATCCACAAGTAAATTGTTGGAAGTAATGCGTTTATCCATAGTGTGAACACCTCGCTTCTATTATATCAAATATCGGCGATAAATCACGCGATTTATTTCCTACTGTTTTATTGAATTATGATATTATATGTATTATAATAAATACATAGCACTAGTTCGGAGTGGTAAAATGGCAAAAAATCGCGATATTATATCGTATTACCTGAAACACTTTCCGAAGCTTGAATCCGATTTCAAGAACGCTCGAGAGAAACTTGAGCGTGATTTGTATATGCATCTTGCCCACCATGAAATTGAGCTCGGTCAACTTCACACACATTTCGAGGAAATCGCACAATCCCATCTTCATGACTACGCAAATCGTGAACACGACTATCAAGCCGCCTTAAACTTCATTCGGTGCGAGTATGACGAATTATTCGCGGGAATCGATGCACATGTCCGTGCACATGAAACCGATGTTCAAGAAGAAATCAACGAAGAAAATGCGCAGTTCAACCAAGTCATGGACACCATCGACGAGTTGAAACAGGAAGCCTACCAACACTACCTTCAACTCACGTTGGAAATCAACCAGCGGATCGATCATGAAATGCAGGTGCATCACGACTTCATCGACATGGAAAACGAACGTTTGTCACAGACGTTCCTCGATTATCAAAATATCAACTCCGACCAAGCCAACCAACTGCTGTGGACCATTGAATCATCCAAAAATGCGTTGAGTGAACTCGGAAAACAACTCGGTCACGATCAAATGAATGACACGAAGTTCATGAACGAATCCATCCTGCAGACGTTAGAAAAACTCCGTGAAACCAAAAACAACCTAACCTCGATCTTCAAATCGACGTCTGAAGTCTTTACCCATCACATGCAGTCGATCTTAAAACTGTCACACGAGCGACAAAAGCCGCATACCCTCCTAAATCAAACGAATATTCGCCAATTTGTCAAGAAAATCAAAGATGTGAACCATAAAAAATCTGTCTTTGAAG
>JBAZGL010000018.1:0-4588 GCA_041652855.1 Candidatus Izemoplasmatales bacterium | reverse complement strand
TCGAGCGGTCTCTGAAAATCATCGGATCCCGGATTTTGACGTATGATCGTGAAGGCAATCGCCTTCAACTCGAAAAGGCCATCATGCAATATGAAATCGTACAAAAAAAAGCTGAATACCTCCTGCACCGCAACCAAGCGATGACGGATATGTTCATTTCCAAATATCAAAATGAGATTAAAAAGATCAAGGTTGATTCTTTCCAACGAACCGAAGAAATCAAACTCGCGTATTTGATGCCGGCTTCTTTCATTCAGAACAGCATCGACCTCTACAGCAACTTCGCTTTTTACACCAATGAAACTTTTGCGGAGTTGGATAATCAATTGTCGGATCTCATCGCATACAACCAGCGTATCACCGATAGCAAGTATCAATACATCAAGCAAAGCGCAAAAACTGTAGAAGACTATAAAATCAGGGTCATCGCCCAGATCAATGGCGTGACGGCCAAATTGACCGACATGATTTCAGCTATCGATACTTTGAGTAAGAGTATCATTACTCTGGAATCGCAAAATCAGTTGGAAATCGCTGAAATACGCAAACAAATGGAAAACGCCGATGTCACGGGTGACTATGATAAATATGTCGCTCGTCTCGACAACGACGCCTATTTTGCATGTTACCAACACGATATCAACACGCAGAAAATCCGTTCGCTCGCCGCCTATCGCGAGAATCTGCTCTTGGTGGAACGGTCTGTGACCCATCTTCATCTGGAACAGCAACTCCTGAATGTCGATCTCACCCATCAACTGGCCCTCATAGAACTCGAGAAAGAGATTCGTGATATCGCCTTTGAGCGTGAACTGGCATATTTCACTGAGATTCACAACCATGAAATGGTGTCATCTGGTTTGAAGGAACAATTGGCTGAACTGGATATTTCGTACCGCTTCGACTCCATCAACCATCTCTATGCCCGCAAGTACCAACAATTGCACATCAACCACGAAAACCAGAAAAGCGACGGATCAGATCACGTCATCGAATACATCCACCGCACCCAAAGCATACTTGATCTCAACACCCGAGACCACGAACACTTTCAAGCACGCATCGCGCAATCTGACAATACCCGCGAATATGCCTATCACCTCGAAGGTCAACGCGAGCGCATCAAACGCGAAGTCAATGAGCAATTGGAACGGAAGGTCCTCAAAAGCCGTCAGGCCATCCAGATGTATCATCATCATTTATTCACGACTCAAGCATCCATCGCGCAGCTGTGGGAGCCCCATATCATGAGACTCAAACACCTGTTGATCGGTCTTGATACGGAGAATGCGACACAGCAAAGCGCGATGATCGTCGCACACAACCTCTTCTTGCATTTTGTGTGTCATCGGATCGATTTATCTTTCTCGCATGCCAGACAAGCGATCATGGAGATCCATCCGGCTTATGATGGAAACGAACTCTCTCATACCCACCATCGCTTCTTCACCCAATACTGCATCCTCGCAGATGCTTCCCGCAATGCCTTGATGAGAAAGCGGACTTCGCCCAAGAAAGCCAAACAGCTGTTGCTATCGTTTTATGTCAAGTCCTTGACATTCCTCGCATCGCTCAAGTCCACGCTTACTTCTGCCATCGACAAAGCCGAAACCGCCATTATCCATCAGGACGTGCTGTTCATCGATCGTGCTAATGCCCATGCAGCTCATACCCTGAAAATGATTGATACCTATTACGACCAACTGATTTATCAAGCCGTCAATATCGGCAAAAAGAAACGTCGCACCTTGTCGCATTACCAAAAAGATATCCATAAACTTGAGCGGGTCTTCAAAGACAAAGTGTTGGCCGTGAACCAGTCCTATATCACGTATACCCAACAAAACGAGAAACAACTCGCATTCATCAAGAAAGAGTTAAGCAAGATCATCGACGACAATACGCATGCACGCAATATGATGCTCAAACTTGAGAAGTCACACTATGAGTCTGAACGCAAGTTCCTTGAACAACGCCAAAAAGCTTATCAACGTGTGTATCAATTGTTGAAGGGACGTAACGAAGTAGTGGCCTCGGTTGAAAGCGCATTGATCAAGCAGCTCGAATCACAACGCACCGATTCCATTAGTCGTGCCCTGAAGCGCCTTGAACAGCGCACGTATGAATTATCCTCCGAACGCCAACTGCTCGTCAACCGAATCGATACCGACAAAAACCAGCTGATCACGAAGAGAATGGAGCTATTGAATCAACAAATGGCCGCAATCGAAGGTCAGAAGTTCACTTCTCGTCCCAAGTATCTCGAAGCGATCAGTTCCGTCAAGAAACGTTTGCCCGATGATTACTACGTGTTATACAAGCAAATCCAAAAAGCTCAGGAATCATTCCTGTCGCAGTATGTGGAAACCCAAACCCTCTTCTCGCATGATCTCAATCACTTCCTGCAATCACAACAGAGTAATCGCGACATCATCGATAACGATGATATCACGCAGAAACCTTTTGTCGCGTTTGATGAAATCCACTCCTTGCTTATCGAAAAAACCGAAACCGTATTCAAGGAAACCGTAAACAAGAACGACCTCACGCGGACCAAAATCGCGAGCGAGGAGACCCAAGCCAAGGAGAAACAGAAGCGCATCATCAACGGTTAAACAGGAGGCTCCCATGTCCGACCACGAAGAAAAGCTGCAAAAAGACATCGACAATCTAAAACACTACCAAGAACAGACCGCATCCGCCTTCAAAGATGAGTTGGCGCTTTTTGAGCGTTTCTTCGATAAAGTCAATCACCACGCCAAAACCCATTACCACATCACCCAGAATAACTTGAACGCTGTTTCAGAGCGGCTTTCTGATTTGAAGATTCAAGCCCAGAATCTAAAAGACTCCATCTTCTTTCACGACGAAACCGTGATCGTCGACCGTCAGGAAATTATCGCCGATACAGAAAAATCCGTCCATGCGGACAACCGTCTGATTCTCGATTATGACCGCTTGTGGACGAAAGACATCATCCCAACCATCGACTATTTGAATAAAGCTCTGATTCAAGTGCGCATCGATTTCTTTGATACATTCAAAAAACGCTATTTGGAATCCGTCCTTTCCAACGAGCAGATTTTCTCGATTTATGATACGCATTCGCATGATTTTCAAGAGATCGTGTCACGTCACCACCATGAGATCATGACTCTATTCCATTCACTCGATACCGAAATCATCAAGATGGATGACTCGATTCGCACGCTCATGGAAAGAAAAAATCAACTCATCGCTTCAAATGAAGCATTTTTCCAACACGAGATGAAACATTACTTGGACAATCAGTTGATGTTCTCTCCCATCGATGATCCGACATCCATCGATATCCAAGCGCTCATTTCCGACAAGATTACGCAGTTCAATTCCTTCAAATCCCATTTGGACGCTCAAGTATCTCATATGGAACAGTATCTTTCGCAGGCATTCGCAGAACTCAACGACAGCATCGTCTCCCGGCTGTTGAATCGCATGTCCAACGACATGACTGGAATGATTGATTTCTTCGACCAACCTCAGTCGCTGCTCGATCAGATCAAACACAGAATTATCGACGCCAAAGACCAATGCAACAAAGCCGAGCTTCGTCGCTTGCTTGAGGTCTACACCTATCTAGAAAACTACGAGAAACGAATCCAATCGTCTCAGCGAAAAGCGCACAAGATGCTTGCGCGTCAACGCAAGATCAAAAACGAACTTCTCACCGCTTTCAAACTGCATGCCGCGAACCTGACCATGGATCTCGAGCACACCCTTCTGCTCTATCAGGAGTTGATGCAACATGACACCTTCCTCGCTCAGGCCATCGGAGACGAATCGTCCAAGATCATCAAGGAAGAAATCAACTTCCTCTCCATCCTCGCGATGAACAAAGAACTCAAGACGAACATCAATTACGATATCGACACCCTATCGATCAAAAGCCAGATCAATGAAATTGAAATGAGGCTTGTCCATCAGGTCAAGAAGCAGATATTGCTTCAAGAATCGGAAGTGCTCCAATTGATCCATCGCTTGCAGCTCAATCTGTGTGATCGCAAATACGATCAACTATCGCAAAAGCACTCAATCCAAAAAGAACGACTGCTGATCGATCGCTTCGAGAGTGCGATGAATTACCATTTGGAATATTTGACCGAACGCGCGAACATCAACAGAAAGTGGAATTCCGAAGTCGTTTCCGTCATCGTCAACGACATCCGCAGTCGAGAGACCCACAATATTCAAGTCGCCGAAAGTGCCACCAAAGTCAAATTGGTCCTTAAGGAATACGATATCAAAGCTTTGCACTTTCGGACGATGTATGAGAACGAGCTCAATTATCTCGTCATGCAATCTCAACGCGTTGAACAGGAAAACCACATCAACAACGCGTTCATTCTCACCACATACGAAAACCAGATGCGCTTTGCTCAGGAGCAACTTGACCTCGCGGAATCGGAGTTCCGCTTACGCGTTGAAGCCATCATCAAAGCCGTCGATGAGGAACGTGGCTATTTCGACGAGATCATTCAAAACGCGAACAGAAAGTATACCCAACGCCTGAAGTCTATCGATTATGACTATCAGTCAAGTTTATATCAAA
>JBAZGL010000017.1:0-12151 GCA_041652855.1 Candidatus Izemoplasmatales bacterium | reverse complement strand
TTAATTATCTCTGTCTTGATTTCTGCATTGATCGCACCAGTATTCTTTTTTGTTGATGGTACTACGGGTATTATTATGGGTGTAATTTTATGGGGTATTGGTATGGGGGCACAGGAGTCTATCTTAAAAGCAGTCATATCAATGATGGTATCAAAAGAAAAAAGAGCAACCGCTTATGGGGTATTCTATACAGTTTTTGGATCGGCTTGGTTCTTAGGCTCAGTAGCCATTGGTTGGTTATATGGTTTTAATATCCTTTATGTGGTTATATTTTCTACATTAATGGAATTACTTGCGGGTGCCTTCCTAATCATTTACAGAAGAAAAATTGGGGCAACGAATCTTAAAGAGGTATAAGACATTGGATATAACTTGACTTTTGCAATTTGAGAAGAGAAACATCGACAGAAGGGCTAGGATTAGCGATTCTGTCGATTTATAATTTGTAGTGAATAGATTAGAACTTCAATTTAGATAGTTCCTTATGTAATTTTTCCACTTTCACCCACTTATAATCAAGGCCGATTTGATACTGATCTCGAATCGTCTTGAATAAGGGTGGTGTGCTTTGAAGAAGGTAGATATCTTTGTTCAATCTGATTGTATTCGCACTGTTTAGCGCTTCTTTGAGTTGATGAACCGGATAAGGCTTGTCCAGTTTGTTTGAAGAAGGCGATATAACACGAGCGCAATATATAAAGTTAGGTCGCAAAATGGCGCAAATAGATCTTTCAACACACATTAGAAGCATCGGTCTGATACTGAAATGATAAGGTGTTATTGGACATAAACACTGTGTTCATTCACGTCTTTTTTTGCACTATTGTTGTGTTCTGCAGGCTTCAATCCTGTCTGAACGGGTATTTTCAAGAAGAAAAGGATTCAGTGAATATTCAACGAAGTCAGAAGTGGTTTGTATAAAGGATTCAGATTTCGGTTTTGATACTTCATGAGAAATGGTAAAATACTAAATAGAGCGCATCAAGGAAGAAGGTGTAATTCCATGAATCTGAATAAATCAGATTGGAGAAAAGAAGATGGTGACGCATTTAATGCGTATTTAAAATCATATGCCCAACATGAAAAAATCCATTGGGCAAGAAAGATCTTAAATACAAGTCTAGAGTTATATGCCATCCCAACACCCAAAATGAAAGCCATAGCAGAAGAGATACGAAGCGGGAATGTCAAGTCATTCTTGGATTTAAAACTCTTTTGTTCTTATGAGTCAATCGCCATCTATGGCATGCTGCTGACAAAATTAGAACCTTATAATCTCATGGCATCGTATCTTGATGCTTATAAGGACGTCATGGAAAACTGGGCACATGTCGATTTGCTTAGTTTTCATATCACACAAGATCATAAGAGTGATTTCTTAGAATTGTCACATCGGTATCTCCAAAGCGACAAACCTTTTGTGAGAAGACTGGGGCTAATGATTCTTTTCCAAATGCTTGATGATAAAATGGTTTTACCCATAATCTATCATAGCATCATGAATTTAGAAGCAGAAAGCGCGTATTATGTCATCATGATGGCTGGATGGCTTCTATCCGAATGCATCATCAAATATAAAGATCAAACACTCGATTTTTTAGCGAACACCTCAGGCTTAAACCAAAAGATTGTGAACAAAGGCATCCAGAAATGTAGGGAAAGTAGAAGATTGACTGATGAAGAGAAAGACGAATTAATCCAATACAAGAAAAAATAAAGCGCATTTCATTTGTCTGTTTTGTGTTTGTCAAACCTAGATATCGATAAAAATACTTTTAGGAGGGATACATCATGAAGAGCGAAAAGATTTTTCGTGTTGCTCTGTTGCAACTTGAAAATAAGGTGGGTCAGATCAATCATACTTTTCAGCAAGCAGAAGCCATGATTGAAAGACATATCAAAGAGCCATGCGATTTCGTCTTTCTTCCCGAACTCGCTCCAAACGGATATGCGGCCAATACTGACGTTTGGAACCACAAGGAACCCATGGATGGGCCGAGTATGCAATGGGCCAAGGCAATTGCAATGAAACATGGAATCCATTTAGGGTTCGGCTTCATTGAGCACCACAAAACACATGTTTTCAACAGTTATGCCATCGTTGATTCAAAGGGTATTCTTTGTGGCGTGGTCAGAAAACAGTTTTCAGAAAATTATGTTTTCCGGTCATTCAAAGGGCAGAAATATATAGACACGACGCTTGCAAGAGTAGGTATTGCTATATGTGCCGATAGTCATCAAAACAAAGTATTCAAAGAGATTTCAACACATCAAGTCGATTTTGTCGTGCTGCCTCATGCTTGGCCGGTGGCAAGCAACATGAACGCGATGATCACAAAAGAAGACATCGACAATGCCATGCATTTACTCGACACATTTCCTTTTGTGTATTCTACACATTTGAAAATACCTACACTTTTCGTCAACGCAGTGGGGAAGATGCAACCGATGGTTGGATTGCTGGGCAAGCTGATGCCTGTGGATGCCTTCTCTTTCAAGGGGCATTCCAAAATCATATCATTTGACAATCATGTAGTAGCCGAAGCGGCAGGAGATGAGGAAATCATATCCGGAACGATTACGATGAATCATCCAATAAAGATGATGAGTCAACCAAAAGTATATACTAAAGGATGGCTTCATCAAGGGTCTTTCATGTTAAGGCGCATCCTCATGCCCGTGGACGGCTTATTGGGAAGAATACACTACTTTTTCTCCAGAAAAAGAAGAAATCAATGAAGATATTTTTACACTTATCACGTTCACTTGATGAAAGTATCACGAAATACAATTGTTTTATGAAAGGATAATCATCCGGGTGGCACTCATTCGGGCATGATACGGGGAACTGATGTATGGTAAATGATGAATGGTTTGACGGAAGAGATAAAGATGGTCATCTTATGGGAATTGATCTTAAGCGTGGTGAGATGATTCCCAATCATGTCTATCATATCGTTGTTGAAGTCTATATTGTCAATCAAAACAATGAAGTGTTAACAACAAAGCGAGCTGACGAAAAACCTTTAGGGGGCCTGTGGGAAGTGACTGCGGGGTCGGTTTTGAAAGGTGAATGCGAAATCGATGCCGCCATAAGAGAAACAAAAGAAGAGACCGGGTTGGTCGCACAAGAAGACGAGATACGACCGATCTATACCCATGTCAACCACCCCGCCATCATCAAAGGCTATGCACTGAAAAAAACGTTCGCCCGCGAAGACGTTGTTTTGCAGCCTGGAGAAACGATTGATTTCAAGCTCGTTCCACTCGCTCAATGGCCCGACTTCATGGCAAGTGCAGAATTCGCCAAACCGATTTATACAAGGTTCAAGCAATATGAATCATGCATCATGGATGCACTTCAAGGTCCAGACTGGAAGACCAAAGAAAAACTCGCGCGATCATTAACTGCAAATGATATCAGATTGATTCGCCATTTGCCATTCTTGCTTCAAGACCTAGATGAACTCGGAGCCTCTCCACAAGATATCGAGTTATTGATCAGACGACATGTATTTCGTCAAAAACCGCTCAATATCCTAGAACTCGCTTGTGGCAAGGGCGTTGTTGCCATGCATCTCGCCAGGACTTTTGGCGCGAAGGTTGAGGCGTATGATTTAATGCAGTCATTTGTGGATGAAGCCATCAAAAAAGCGAAGCAAGAACAACTTTCGCATCTGGTCTTTTTCTCACAAGGCGATGTCAATCGTCTTGTGTTAGAAAAAACCGGGTTTGATGTGGTTGTGTTTGCCGCGGCAGGAGATATTCTTGGTACGCCGGAAGAAACCTTGCAAAAACTGAGCGATACCATCAGAAGCAAAGGGTATCTCATTATTGATGATGCCTTTGCCATCAAAGAGACAGAAGGGCCGTACTTATGCAAACAACAATGGACCAACCTTTTTGAAGCCAACGGGCTAGAGTTGATCGAAGCCCTTGAGGTCACAAATTCACAACTCGAGGCCTTGAACAGTGAGCAACAACCCCAAATTGAGAAAAGAGCACACATGCTCAAAAACCGATTTCCAGAGGATTCAATCCTTTTTGATAATTATGTGAAAGCTCAGCAAGATGAATGGGGTTTACTGGAACATGATGTCAAGGGTGTGACGATGTTGATTCGAAAGAAGGACTGAGAATCATTAGTTCACACATCAAGGACAAGAAATGAAGGAGAACGATTGAGATGGACTCAAAAACGAAACACATACCCCTTCAATTTTCGAACCTATTTGACAAAGCCAAAGAAACGTCCTTTTCCGGTCATATGATATTTAAGAAGGGGAATCAAACACTTTTTGAAGCGTGTCTGGGTGAACAAAATCATGATAAAGATCTGAAAAACACCACAAACACTTATTTTTTCATAGCATCGGGTACGAAATTTTTAACTGCACTTGCCATCGGACGACTGATTGACGAAGGCAAATTTACCCTACGATCTTATGCAAGAGACATCCTTGATTTGCATCTTGGATATGATCAACATATCACTATCGAGCAATTACTTTCTCATACTTCGGGAATGCCTGATTATTTGGATGAAAACGAACCTGATTGTGGCGAAAATATTCAAAACAGCTGCTTGCTCACAACTAATGATTACTTATCTTATTTTGAAGCCAAACCGATGGTTTTTCAGCCAGGATCATCTTTCCGCTATAATAATGGCGCTTATGTCTACCTAGCATTGATTATCGAAGCATTGACTAAGATGTCCTATCAAGATTACGTCAATGATGTATTGCTAAAACCGCTTGACATAGGAAAGTGTGGTATATACCGTACCAATCTTGATGATCAAGATGTTGCTATAGGTTACCTTGATAAAGCGAAAACCCCCTTTTACCACGCGATACCCATCATGGGTGGGGGCGACGGGGGAGCGCGCATGAATGCCACCGGATTATTGAAGATTTTTGAAGCCTTCTATGCAGGAGAAATAATCAGTCCGTCATTAAAAGAAGCCTTTACAAAGCCTTACGCTTGCATTAATAGAAAACTTGGCATTTGTTATGGGCTAGGTTTATGGCTTTATAAAAAGAACAACACCTACATCCCCTACCTGGAGGGGGGTGATGCGGGTATTTCGTTTAAGGCAGTTTATGATGAAAAGAGCAAGATTTTTGCTTATCTCGCATCAAACACGACTATGGGCGTTTGGTCCATCATCGATGTTTTTGATAAAATCGTCTATAAACATTTGATGTGCGAATAAGGGATTGAAACATGAGTTATAGGTGACAGAAAGGGGTATCGAAGATATCCTTCAGGATCGTGATATGAACCGGTTCTTATGGATTAACTCTCTCAAAAACATTAGACTGCGTGAGACTGTTGACGCGTCTTGTGTGTCATATCAGGCTTTTGTGTGGAAATGGAGTAATACGTCATTTTCCAATACAATAGCGCTTATGGATCAACATGACAGGTATCAATCAGGGGTTACGTTAAGTGGATTGACTTTTGCACGATTGATTATCTTGTGATTATGCTGAACATTATTTTTTCACATTAATATTTCGCGTTTTCATTTCAATACATATACAAAGTGATATAATAATGCTAATGATATCGTTTGTGTTATATTATTCGCCAAAACAAACGATAGAACAGTTTAAAAATAAGCAAGATATAAGCAATAAAATCCCTCAAACACCCCGGAAGTTCAGGTATATTTGCTCATCTTTTTTTTATGTCATCTATACTTAAAATATAGAATATAAGATATCAAAAAACTCAAAAATATATTGCGGGATAGTGAACTATGAAAAAATTAATCGTGTCAATCTTATGGATTTCTATGATCTTGCTCATTCAGGTTTTATCACCTCGAGTTGATGCTACATATGACATCAATGACTTAGCTTTTTCTGAACGACTTGACCCATCTCTAAATCTCGAATTAGATCAAGTTATCAACTTGTCTGTGGGTGGTTATACTTCTGCAGCGCTGACAGAAAGCGGGCGAGCATTCAAGTGGGGAAGCAATAATAATAGTCAGGTTATTAATGACTTAACAGGCTACAAAAATATACCTTATCACATCACCGGCTCCATTGATCACGATGAAACCGATAAGCTTATTTTGCTTGCGAATGGGATTTCTCATTCTGCTGCGCTCACTGAAAATGGTCAAGTATATTTATGGGGAAACAACCAATTTGGCCAATTGGGAGATGGATCCACAAGCAATCGTCTGTCGCCACATAACATTACGAATTCTTTTTATTTGTCTTCGAATGACAAGATTATTCTAGTATCTTTGGGATATAATCATTCATCAGTTTTATCTCAAGACGGAAAGGTCTTTATTTGGGGGAGAAACAATCAAGGACAGTTAGGGATCGACTCAGATACGAATCAATCATTACCTCAAAACATCACAAGTTCTTTTAATTTAACTGAAGATGATAAAGTAATCCAGATATCTATGGGGTCAACACATTCATCAGCGCTTACGCAGAATGGAAAAGTTTTTACATGGGGACTTAATTATTCTGGTCAACTGGGAGATAATTCGATTATGACTCGATTAATCCCCATCGATATTACCGATCGGTTTCCTCTAGGAGATAAGGTTGTTCAACTGACCGTGGGCGGGGCACATTCTTCGGCACTTACCGAAAGCGGTAAAGTTTTTGTATGGGGACAAAATGCTTACGGTCAGATCGGAGATAACACAACGGACAACAAAACGACTCCGACAGATATCACAAGCGCTTTTCTCGCAGGAGACCCAATCGTTAAACTTTCAATGGGAGATACCCACTCATCTGCTTTATCTGAAAATGGCGAAGTATATCTTTGGGGAAATAACTATGCGGGTCAAGTGGGGGACGATACCACCATCGAAAAATGGACGCCCACAAACATCACCAGCGCATTTTCTGAAGAAGACCCTGTGATTCAAGTCGGACTGGGAATCAGTCACTCAGTTGCTCTGACACATAGCGGAGAGATCTATACTTGGGGATTGAATCAGGCGGGGCAACTAGGTGTGGGTTCGTTAGTGTCTAAGAGCGTTCCCACAATGATCCAAAAAATTGGTGCATTATCCACCCTATCGTTTGAATCAAATGGCGGAAGCGTAGTCAGTGATATGAATGATTTAGAGGGAATTGCGATCAATGAACCGGTTTCTCCTTCTAAATTTGGTTATGTCTTTGATGGATGGTATGCGGATATCGCATTGACTAATAGGTATGTTTTTTCAACCGTACCGATTGATAACATCCTCTTATATGCGAAATGGATTGCGGAAGAATATGATATTTCATACACTTTGAATCATGGAATCAATCATCAAGCCAACCCAGATACTTATCACATTGAAACACCCAATATCATATTGTCCGATCCATCGAGACTGGGACACACATTTGGGGGATGGTACGATAACGTCGATTATCTGGGCGATGAGATTACCGGTATTTCTCTCGGCAGTACAGGAGATATGGTTTTATATGCCAAATGGACAGTGAATCAGTATACTCTATCATTTAACACGAACGGTGGAAGTGCGATATCTGCGATTACACAGGATTATCAAACGCCGATTACACCGCCATCCAGCCCCACAAAAGTGGGACATACATTTAATGGCTGGTCTCAAGCGATTCCGGAACATATGCCTTCGGAAAGTATTGAGTTCACGGCCCTATGGACCATTAATCAGTATACGCTATCATTCAACACGAACGGTGGAAGTGCAATACCAGCAATCACACAAGATTATCAAACACCGATTACACCGCCATCCAGCCCCACAAAAGTGGGACATACATTTAATGGCTGGTCTCAAGCGATTCCGGAGCAAATGCCTTCGGAAAGTATCGAGTTCACTGCCCGGTGGACCATCAACCAGTATACAATATCATTCAACACGAATGGCGGAAGCGAGATATCTGCGATCACGCAAGATTATCTAACAGCGATTACAATGCCATCTGTTCCGATAAAAGAGGGTTATGTTTTTAACGGTTGGTCGCAAGATATTCCAGATAACATGCCGGCTGATAATGTATCAATCAGGGCATTTTGGATGCGCTATTCGATAGATGCCGGCGACATTTCAACGAGTGCTAATCACTTGGATGATAAAATACCAAGCGCTTTGATCCAAGGAAAAGATGCGGAAGTCATTATCAAGATTCGAGAAATAGCCGCTCACCTAATGTTACAAGATGAAATCACAGCGATCTCAAATGTTGTCAAAAACGATCTGCAATTCCGACGTTCCGGGAATTTATTTCTGGAAGTCAGCATTGTCTTGGAAGAATCTGAAGTAGAGAATCTCCATATTCTTGAGTTGCTAGAACCCTTAACATTCACGATCGGCATTCCTCACGATCGCCAAGGATATAAGAATTATCACATCATTCGCATCCACAATGGGATTGCGGAAGTATTGGCTACCCAATATGACGAACAAAACCAAACTCTCACTTTCGAGACGGATTGTTTTTCTATCTATGTGATTGCTTATGACATGTCAAGTGGAAATGGCTTATGGTGGCTCTTTCTCTTACTATTAATTCCGTTAGCGTATCTCATCTATCGATATACCCAAAGAAAACCTTCTGATCAATTATCTAATCATGATGAACATGGAGAATCAGTAACCATTGAAGAAGCGATTCGTTTCGAAGCAGTGGTAATAGAGAACGTTCAAGCGCGGCCAAAATATAAAGGTTTTGAATCTGTAGAGAATGGTGATTATTTGGAAATCACCAATGAACTGGAAACTTCAAATCATCTTGTGGAAGTCTCTACGGGGGTATTACCGAAATTATTGAGATCAGAGAATCATTTTATCCCCTTAAAAATAGAAGAAGTCGCACAATTCAAAGCCAAAGGCATAAATCTAGTAGATTACTATAAATTAACACCCGGAAGTTATACTTCAAGCGGATATTTTATGGAAGTGGATTTAAATAATCATTCGGTTGATAATTATGTTTATACCAAACACAGGCTTCCTCCGACTACGGCGAAAGGGCATCGATGGGTTAGAATTGAATCAAGAAAAATCAAAGAAGCATAATATAGTTTATTAGAAAAGCACAGAAATCATCTCTCTGTGTTTTTTAATGACTTGTTTTCGTCACCAGATTATGAGTTAAGTTCAGTAATGAGCGAAGAGCGCATATAGTCACTAGCGGCCTATATTTATAAGCAGAATTTTTCTTTAAATGAAATAAAAAGCGAAAATCTTTGTGTATAATAGAACTTGCGAACTAAATATTTAACACTCAGTTGATTTTGATATCTGGATGACAGTGATATCAACCTTGGATCGATATATCATATTCAAATAATCAAGGAGTCGAAGATGAAATCAAAAAGAAAAGCAAGATATATTACGACGTTCATCAGTTTTGTTTTGTTTCCCGTCATTTTGAATTTCCTATCGCCATACGTGAGCGTATCAGCTGCGATGAGTGGGATCGTATCGGGAAGCGTGATGGTTTTTATTGCTTTATTTGTCTTGGGCTTCTTTTTTGGCAGAGGATTTTGTTCGTATGTTTGCCCGTGGTCTGCCCCTAGCGATTTTTTACGAGTGGTCAACGATAAGCGAGTCGACAGGAAAAAATTATCCATCATTCGCTATAGCATTTTTGGTACGTGGTTGCTCGTTTTGGTGAGTGGCTTCATTTTGGCGGGAGGAATCAAGGGGGTTGATCCTCTCTATCTGACCGAAACAGGCGTTTCGGTGGATGAACCGTGGAAGTATATCACATATTATTTTGTCATTGCTTTGCTTTTCATCATAACCATTTTGGTAGGCCGTCGCGGCGCGTGTCAGACGCTTTGTTGGATGTCCCCCTTTATGGTTCTTGGTATGATCCTTGGAGATAAAGTGAAGTTTTTGCGTTGGAAAGTGCATGCGCAAAAAGAACGATGCATCCAATGCAATCAATGCAATCAAGTGTGTCCGATGAGTATCGATGTTGTCAGCCAGTTGCAGTCTGGAACAATCGATTCGTATGATTGCATTTTGTGTCATCAATGCGTTGAGGTATGTCCTAGGTCGGTATTGTCCATTCAAAGGAAGAAAAAGGTTTGAATTCATCGATGGGTCGGGGCGGATACGCTCGCTCACGTTGATGACCGGATCAACAATCGAGTTCAGTGTTCCATCAAAGCGAATAATTTCAGAGGATTGATGATGGAGATATATCACGATTCTCCGAAATGGAGAATCGCTATTCCTCAAAGAAGAGAGTCAGTGAGTGCATTTGTTACTCCAATGATCAAGGGCTGTAAGGTATAATAGATGCACGAGGTGATTTTGGTGAACAATCATATTTTGAAAGATAATCTGATATACTTGCGAAAAATCAATGGACGTACACAAAAAGAATTAGCTAAAGATCTCAATTACTCTGACAAAGTCATCAGCAAGTGGGAGCGTGGCGAATCGATTCCCGATGTTGGCGCATTGAACCGGATTGCGACGTATTATAGTGTGACCATCGACGAGCTTGTGTCCGTTGTCCTTTTTGAAGGTGCGCCCATAAGACGGGACGCGATGATTGATTATCACATCATCAAAGGCCCGTCCGGGCTCATGAAAAAATCAATTTGGGTGGCGTTTGTTGTGTATGCGATGTTACTGGTGGCGGTTATCGTGTGGTTTGACTGGGTGATGTTTCTTGCGATTAATTTTGGATTGATCATATTTATCATTATCCATCAAATCACCGTACAGAACATCGTGGTCACGGCTCAATATGACGGCCACGAAATCCGCGTGAACCATCGAGCTACGAAAGTAAGTCTGTATATTGACCAGAGACTTGTGGACGAAATGGATCACACGTTCGCGTTTAATTGTTATCTAAGCGGGAAAATCCAGGACAAAAAGATTAAGGTGCGGATATCGATGGTATTTGATGTCAAGATCAAAATGTTTGTGGAGTAACATCTCGGAGCCATTGAGATGATACGCATACATTTTGTGATTATTTGAAAGGCCGTGCAGATTTCTCGTTAGTATATCATAGGTCGATTTGATCAGTATTTCTGGGAGGATGAACGATGCGATACGCAGTGGTCACCGGAGCATCGGGAGGATTGGCGAAAGTTACAATCAATGAATTGTTTCAACGGGGTTACCACGTCTTTGCCCTCGATATTCGCACAGAAGAGTTGTTGGGGTATCCAAAATCACAATGCACTGCGATTGAATGTGATGTCACAGACGAGACAGCCATCCAACATGCTTTCAACCTTATTTCATCGCAGTGTGAGGCGTTGGATGTCGTAATCAATTTTGCCGGTACCGTGGCAATCGGATCCGTCATCGAGCAACCCGCGAAAGTGCTCGATCAGTTGTTGGCCGTCAACTTGTTAGGCATGTATCGCGTCAATCAGTATGCGTTTCCTTTGGTCAAAACAGCTAAAGGACGATATATCAACATCTCCAGTGAGTATGGCACATTGTCCGCGGTCCCCTTTCATGCGTTCTACACATCGAGTAAACACGCGGTTGAAATCTATAATGACAGTTTACGTCGAGAAGTCGCTTGTTTTGGCATCAAGGTCATCAAGATTCGCCCGGGATCATTTCGAACGCACATGGCTGATGGGGTTCATGGTCAGTTCGAGCATGCGGTCAAGACCACAAAATACTACCGCGAGATCTTGCTGAAAATGAAAAACATGATGACAAAAGAGTTGGTTCGGGCCCAAGAACCCGAGAGATTCGCCAAAACCATCCGTAAGGCGATCACACACAAAAACCCACGTTTGGTGTACAGCATTCATCAATCATGGAAAATGAAGTGCCTCTCGATCTTGCCGGGACGACTTCAAGATATGATTTACGGTAAGTATTTCGGATACGATAAATAATCCTTCAAAATGATTGGCCGCCAATGGTTTGACGGCTTTTTTATCTGGGTTTAGATTCAAATGAATCCACGAAAAAATCTGAAGCCCAGTATTTTTTTGACAGAAAACGCGTATAATTAATTCAGACTATGTGCGATACACATAGACGCCATCAACGACTGCCTAAAGTCACAAATCCGGCATAACGCCAATGGATTTGCCGTGAAAGGAGAAGATTCATGAATATTATCTCGTGGCTACAGCGTGGAGACGCCGTCATCCAAAGGTTGACGGATAAATACTTGTTGGATCA
>JBAZGL010000016.1:0-12359 GCA_041652855.1 Candidatus Izemoplasmatales bacterium | reverse complement strand
ATAGATTTTCGTAAATCGGATGATTTCATAAACAAGGAAGATTAAACACGGGAGCACGATGAAAAGCAAAAAGCCAACAGATGATTTCAGGAAACCGATGAAACTATCGAGAAATGTTCCCCAGCCTGACCAACTGGTACCATTCCAGACACCCACGATCGATGTCGATAATACATGATCGATTTCATCTAGAGGTGCTGCATCACCGCGTGTATCAAACCAAGTCAGAGACCCGACTTCACGGACATCGATGACGGTATGGGTATTGTAGTATGTTTCTCCGCCTTCAATGGCCTTAAATGTGATAACAACGGTTTTGCCTGCTTCAAAATCGGCCTTGATTTTTGCAACATCAAAATTGGTTTTGACAAAGATGAGATCACCTTCATCAAACGTCGGCGACATAGATCCTGATTGGACCGTCAAGGATGAAATTCCAAACACAGATGTCATATTGTCATCTTTCTCGGAAAACAAAGCCAATGCAGAATACACCAAAACGAGAACTAATACTACCCAGAAGACGACATTACCGACTATTTTCAGAGTTTTCTTCTTCGGGTTAATCGTATTTTCCATAACACACTCTCCTCAATTTATAGGATACTGATTCCAACACTATCCTATATTATATCGTAAAATATGGAAGAATACATCACAATAAATGATATTTTTTGCTTAATTATCGCGTTTTTTTGCCAATTTGGTCCATTAAAGGGTCATTTTCAAACGCATCACCTGAGGTCATGGGCTTGAAAATGCCCCCCTAAGGGGGACACAACTTGGGTTTTCGCCCAAGTTGTGTTGTGATTCATGATTGATGATACAGGTTAATTATTGCAATACGAAGTTGAACGAGATATTGAAGTCAGCGGCATTGATGTCATCGGTCGTGTTTTCATCCCATCCTTCGATGTAGATGCGAACCGTGAACAATGTGGGTTCATCCGGATTCAAAGCGAAGAGTGTCTGTGCCGATCCAAGAGTCTCAGTCGATGCGCCAGCAACAGCTGAGCCGCTTGTGAAGAAGAGGTGATCAGTAAGGACGATTTCTGTCTCTGCTTGAATTTGATCGATGAAGTTGAACTCTGTGGTGCCAATGACTGGATCCACAAGCGGTGTAGTAGCTGCTGCATCGGAGCTGTAGCCAATACGACCTTCAACAAATGCGTAACCATAATCATTGTCGATTCCGAAAATGTAAGCATCTCCGGCTTCACCTTCCAAATTAAATGCGGAGTTGTCTCCCCAGATTGCGACGCGAACAGCGTTGACAACATCGTTTTTCGGCGCGTCTGCAGTGGAAGTGATCGTCAGGTCTTTCAAAGTCACATTGATGGGATTGCCATCACTGGTTTGCGCATATAACCAGAAATTCAATTCGATGAACTTGCCACCTTCTTGGTTTTTCGCAGTCGTAGTAACCAGATCTCTTTCAAGGTTAGCCGATGAAACAGTCATGGAGCTCAGTGTCTTTGCATCGATTGTTGCATAACCTGATTGAACGGCTGTTACTGGATGCAATGACCAAGGTGCATATAAAGGAAATTCTTCCTCTGTATCTTCGGCATCATAGTATAAGCCAGTGTAGTCAAAATATTCTTTGATGAGATCAGTCGTAATTGTTTGATAGTAGGTAGAGGCGTTCAAGAGCGTCGTGTCGCTAGCATCTAGCGCGGCAGGATTTGCGACTCTGATCAATAGGTTGTCAGCGGCTTGAACATTGAGGGTCATTTCTTTAACTTCGACTTCATTAGAGATCGTGAACCATGCATAGGTGGAGCCGATGGTTGCCACAAGGGCGAATAGTAATACAACAGCTGAGAGGATTACTTTGTTTTTGAGTGCTTTCATTTTTGATTTCTCCTTTTATTTTTTTGTTTTTATTTGGATTTAGTTTGATGTCTGTGTCGTGGTGAAACTGGGAATGTCTTCATTGTCATCATAGATGTAGGTGATTGAGAACGTCATATCGAGTTTGACGCCACCGCCAATGATGTTGACGTTGTGATCCGCATCTTCGCCTTCGTACCAGAGTATTACCGTGACTTTGACGGCTTCATCGGGACGAAAGGCGGTAAAGGTTCGGTTCATCACAACATAAGGACTGAGAAACGGTTGGGTGAAGATTTCCGGCATTCCAGGGTCGGCCCCGGTCTGGGTTTGTGGCAAGGCGTAGGTCGTCGCGTCATCATTGATGATCAAGCGTACACGCAGCGACTGCTCTGCCCCTCTGGTAGATTGGATCAAGGTGATGGAAGCTTCGAGGTCGACAATCTTGAGCCCGGCGTTCTCGACGAAGAAGGTGTAAGCCAAGTAAGATTCGCCGTTGTTCGACCCATATACGCTTGAGATGTCTTCATCTGGTGGGAGGCAGACGTTTTCACCGAGAAAGTAATTCGAATGCTCGGTGCCGCAGAAGGCGGTCATCGCGTATGCTTTTTCCACTTTATCCGCAATCAGACGAGAAGAATATTTTTTGTTGATTGGATCGTGAAACAGCGTGATACCAGCTTGGAACGCTTTACGGTCAACTTTGAACGTAAAGTTTCCGACTACCTCGCCATAATAGGCAATAGCGAAGATCAAGAAGATCAGCACGCCGCTAAGCGCGATTCCCAGTCGGCTGGCTCTGGCTACTTTGGTAGCTTTGGCTGCGTAGACGATGCGTTCGGCCAATTTGGCTTTTCGGCTCATACCGCGATCTCATCCCCCCTTATCTTCAATTGTGGCCTTAGAAAATAAAAAAGCCACCACCCTTTTCGGATTGAGATACGCCTCATATTTCTGATAGAATACATATGTGTATCCTTTGAAATAAAAAAGCGCCCTCATCTTTAAAAGATAACGGCAACTGGCTACCATCTTACGAAGGCCCTATAGCTTTGCGTCACTAACTTTCGCTAGCTTTGCTATTTACACGACCATTATATGCTAGTCAAATAGGTTTGTCAAGTCATAATGCTCAATTATTTGCATTTTTTTGCGATGGACGGATATTTTGTGTCTCTGAAGCGCTTAAAAGCGCAGAATGACGCCTCTAAACGCTTCATGAACACAGAAAGGAGAAAGGATTATTGAGAGAAATCGATGATGGATTGAGCCAGTAAATCTGGGACATCTACCAAAGGAGAGTGCCCGCAATTCTCAAAACGGATATACGTCGAAGGACCCGTGATGCCGTCGATATTGTCTTTCACAAAATTTTCCATGACCGTGATATCTTTGTCTCCCCAAAAGTGCAAGGTCGGTGCGATGACTTGAGAGATCGTCGCTTCTCCAGGATTGTACAAACTTGCGACGTCGCTCATGTTTTGGCTCGCCAACGCAAAGTCAGCATCGGGAAGGTTGCGTTGTTTCATGGTTTCTGAGATATACAGGTCTTGTTCTGCTTTTGAGGGCTTGTTGACGGTATAGATGGTCCATTCGAAGACTTGCTGAATGAATGCCTTGTTGTTTTGCTTGAACGCATCCAACAATGGTTTGACTTGGACAGGATCATTCGCCATCTCTTCCGCGTCGCGATATACTTGCCCGGGAAGCACTTGAAATTGCGCATCTTTTTTGAAGATGGGATAGCCTTTATGGGTCGTAGAATTGATCAAGACGAGTTTGTCTACCAAATCCGGATAATGTGCGGCGAGTTCCATCGCCACCCCGCCTCCGAGAGACCAGCCCACGACAACCGCACGGGACACACGAATTTGATCGGCGAATAATTTGATGTCTCGGGCGAAATCTTTGAGGGTGTGAATGGGGTGATGGTACGAGGAATCCCCATAGCCTCTTAAATCCATCGCGTAGACATGAAAGCGCTCATCGAGTCGCTCCAAAAGCGGTTTATAATATAAGGATGAGGAAAAGTTGCCATGAATCAGAAAAAGCACTTGGTCCCCGGTTCCTTGTTCCACATATGCGTACGTTTCTTTGTTGGGTAGTTGAATCGTTTTTTTCAGTTGCATTCGTCATTCCTCCTATATTGGATAGGTCATTGTCCCAAGACGGAAAAAACCCGTCACCAGAACAGCAAACAACACAGGTTGTTCATACATCGACGCATGCCCTGAACGGGGAATTTTGATCCATGTTGCCTGGGGCAAACGTTTGGAGAGATCTTCCTGATCATGAACAGGAGTCAAAGCATCTTCTTCTGCAGACACCAACAAGACAGGATGCGTGATCTGATCGCATATACCGCGGATATCGTATGATTCTGCACTCAAAACCAATCGTTCCATCCGGTCAAGAAACTCAGGACTAGAAAAAATCGGAATCAAGACCGCTTCGCGTTTTTGCATCCATTCGTGATATGTCTCATAAAACTCTGGAGAATAGATGACAGGAATCGTCGTCTGATAATAATGGGCACCATCGCGAGTCTTGCCCGATGCGATCCAACCGCGGCCGATATCTTTTAACCACTTTGAAGTATAGGCGGTCGAGTTGAAGATCATTAAACGATGGACTTCTTTCGGATAAGTCGCTGCGAAAAGCAAAGCGACCTCACCGCCATACGAAATCCCCACCATATCGACCACATCGAGTTGGAGATGGCGGATGAGGGCGTGAACAAGTTCTATCTGAAGCTGTTGGTCATAATGCATCCCCACCAACTTTTCCGATTGACCCTGATCGAAGAAATCCACGCGGATCAGTTTGAAATGCCGCGACAATTCTCCGACAAAAGGTGTCCAGGACAGAGTGGACATCATGATGCCGTTCAATATGACGAGCGGTTGACCCGCACCATCCACTTCGTAAAAGACCTTGCGGCCCGCCAAATTAAAACTTGGCATTGAGATATCCCGCTTGGATCGCATCCAATGTCAATTGTTCACGAAATTTCGGATGGGCGATCGAAATAAGCAACTGGGCGCGTTCGCGAATGTTCGTTCCCCTTAAGGACACCATGCCGAATTCGGTCACGACATAATCGACATCATTGCGCGAAAGCGACACAGCCGCACCCGGTTTTAGGGTTGCGACGATCTTCGAGGTCTCCTCCCGTTCACCTGTCACGGGATTTTTGACCATCGCCGTGGCGTAGAGCGCCATGAATGAGCGTCCGTTTTTGGCGTTCTGAGCCCCAACGGCCGTATCTGATTGTCCGCCCGTACCCGAAAACTGTTGGGTACCGATGGATTCAGAAGCGCATTGGCCGGTCAAATCGATCTCCAAAGTCGAGTTGATGGAGACTTGATTGTCATTAAGTCCCATGATTGCCGGATCATTGACATAGGATCCCCTCAATATCATCACCGAGGGATTGTTGTCGATGAAATCATACAGTTCTTTCGTCCCTAAAGCGAAACAGCACACATGCTTTCCGGGATGAAGCACTTTCTTCTTGCCATTGATGACCCCGGCTTTCACCAGTTCAACCATGCCCGAAGTAAACATTTCCGTATGAATCCCCAAATCCTTTTTGTTCATCAGGGATTTGGCGACAGCATTGGGGATGCCGCCGATACCAAGTTGGATGGTATCGCCATCATGGATCGCATCCGCAATCAATTTTCCGATCGCATAATCTTTTTCATTGGGCTCCTGACTCGGAATCGTCGGAGCGGGATAATCGACGTCAATCAAATAGTCGACATCGGAAATATGCACTTCCATATCACCAAAGGTTCTCGGAAAATTCGGGTTAACTTCAATCGCCACGATCTTGGCGGCTTCAATCATTTCCTTTTCATAGACATTGGAGAGTGACAACGACATGTATCCATGCTTGTCGGGTGGAGTTGCCGTGGTGATAAAGAGATCAGGCGGTCTATGATAGAGGCGCTTTTTCCCTGCAAAATGTAAATGATTGGGAACGAACGCGATGTTTCCATGTTCATGGGCCTTGCGCAGGACGGCGGTATGAAACCAGCTGTCAAGATAAAACGAATCACGCCACTTTTCATCCACAAAAAACGGCGCGTTAACAAAAGGCAGGCAATTGGTAACGGTCACATGTTTGACGCGGTCCCCCACTTCGTGGAGACGGCTCATAAATACTTGTGGTTCAGCCGCTGCCATGCCGACGATGATATTGAAATCACTTTGAACGAGATCGAGGATCGTTTCGATTGAAACGTTTTTTGGTTGCTTCATGTCGCTTTCCTTTCTATGGATCGGGGTAAGGCATGATGGGAGATTCGCGTGAATCTCCCACCGTACCCAACGATAATGTTATTCTCCGCCTTCTTCGATTTCAGAAATCGATTGAACGGGTCTGACTTTGACGAATGATTCCATCAAATAATCGGTTTCGACGACATCGGTCGTTAACGGATTGTCACCGAGTGCATACGTATATTGTAACATACTCATTTCGGAAATACCCCAACGTTTGCCTTCAGTCCAGTCGATCATTCCACCCATCGGCATGTCAAGTTCTTCTGCTTCCATTTGCGCGATGTAGTTTTCCCACGTCAAGTCAACACCGGCTTCTTCAACGCGTTTCAAGCCTTCAACAAACACATACGCTGCCATGTATCCGGCAATCGCAAAGTTATTGAGGGCATATGCCGCATATGAGCCACCTGAGATGATGAGATAGTAATCCCAGTAGTCTTGATGGAGGCCGCTGACACCTTCGGGATCCACAAGATCCAACCATGCATTGACATAGATCGGACGCGCGGGGTTATCCAATGTGTGGTTGACATACGTGACATCCGCATTGACATACGATGAAAACACCGGAACATTCAATGCGAGGTTATGCATTTGTTGCAAAGCATAGCTGAAGGGCTCTTGGTTCATGGCCAAGATGACCGCAGATACACCGCTCGCTTTCAAAATCGTCACAGCGGTGGCATAAGATGTGGTGACCGCTTGATAGATCATATCTCCGGTTTTGCCAAGAAGCGCTGCTTCGGCTTCGACACCCGCTTTGATCGACAATCCAACGTCATCATTGGTGTAGATCACGCCAATTTTCGCGTTTGCAGGCAATGCTTGATCATGATTCGCGCCATAAACAGCTTCTTTGATGGCACGTGCTGCCATGATTCTGCCATCCGTAAGATAAATCGGCTGTACGGCAAGGACAGGATTGCCCGGTGAACTCTCAAAATACAGTGAGTTAACGCCTGTCGCTGCGTAAACCATTGGAATCCCGACTTCCTGGATCAAACCAAGCGTCGCGCCGACAGTCCACGTGCCAAAGTGACCGACAAGGGCGAAAATCTCGTCTTCTTCAATCAAGCGCTCGGTATAGGCCAAACCTTGAGTCGGATTCGTTTCATCGTCGTACGTGACGAATTGAATCGTTCTGCCATCAATGCCACCTAGGCCGTTGATGTATTCAAAGTAGGCTCTGATTCCAGCGTTGAAAGGAACGCCGACTCCGGCTCCTGCTCCCGTCGTGGAAGCTGCGTTACCGACTTTGATGGATGTCGGTGTGACGCCTTGAACAACGATGGGCGTTGCGGTCGTCGGTGCTGCAGTGGTCGGTGCTGCAGTCGTCGGGGCTGCGGTCGTCGGGGCTGCCGTTGTCGGGGCAGCAGTGGTTGCTCCGTCGCACGCCATAATGGTGAAGGCAAACAACAGCATGAATGCTCCTAATACTAATTTTTTCATTTTATTCTCTCCTTTTAAAGATTTTTGTATGTTAACCGGAATCATTTCCGGCACTTACCGTTATTTTCCGAGATAAGCTTCGACGAGTTGCGCGTCAGCCATCAAATCCGTTGCGCTTCCCTCGGTTTTGATTTTGCCGAGTTCCATGACATAAACGTAATCGGCGATTTTCAATGTTTGAAACGCGTTTTGTTCGACGATGAGGATGGTGTTGCCCCGCTCGCGGATTTTCTGGATGATCTCAAAGATTTCCTTGACGATCAACGGTGCCAATCCTAAAGAGGGTTCATCCAACAACAAGAGTTTCGGTTGTCCCATCAACGCCCGTCCGATCGCAAGCATTTGTTGCTCACCACCCGATAGGGTCGAGGCTTGTTGCTTCTTGCGTTCCTTGAGGACGGGAAAGTAGGCATATACCTCTTCCATCATCTGTTGACGCACTTGCCTAGAGGAACGGTAGGATTGAGGATCGCTGTATTCATCCGCGCTCCGTTTCTCTTTTTTGATCGTATAACCGCCCACGAGGAGATTTTCCTCGACGGTGAGTCCGCGGAGGATCATCCTTCCCTCAGGAGAAGCGATGATACCTTTTCTCGCCAGTTTATGAGGCAGTACTCCGGTGATATCCTCATCGGCAAAGAATATTTTACCCGACTTCGGTTTGACCACGCCGTTGATGGCGCGGATAGTGGATGATTTGCCGGCTCCGTTGGCCCCAAGAATCGCGACAATCGATCCTTTGCGCACATTGAGATCGATTCCTTTGATCGCGCGGATGATCCCGTAATCGACGACCAGGTTTTTGACCTGAAGGATGTAGTTTTCCATCATTCTTCTCCTAAATAAGCGTCGCGCACCGTTTTATTCGCTTGGATTTCCTTTGGTGACCCTATAGCAATCTTTTTCCCAAATGAAATAGCACATACCGTATCACAGATGTCCATCACGAGTCCCATATCATGTTCGACGAGGAATATCGTAACATCATTCTGATCGCGGATGTCGCGAATGATGCCTGCGAGCTCTCGGGTTTCTTGATCGTTCAACCCGGCAGCGGGTTCATCGAGGATGATGAGTTTTGGATCCACCATCAACGTCCGTGCCAACTCGATTCGTTTCAAGATGCCGTAGGGAAGACCGTAAGGAATAGCGTTCATATAGGCCAGAAGCCCCAAACGCTCGAGGATATGCATCGCCTTTTGGCGCAAAACGGCTTCTTCGTGTCTCAATTTAGGAATGTGTAGCAATTGCCCGAAAAACCCGGTATGGAAACGCGAGTGGGCCGCGACAAGCAAATTGTCGATGACGCTCAGCTCCCAAACCAACTCTACATTCTGGAATGTGCGGATAATGCCTTGGCGCACAATGCGGTGCACGGGATAATCGTTGAGTTCGATGACGTCGACAGGACTCTTGCGGAAAATCATTTTCCCGCCTGCAGGCCGATAAAACTTCGTGATGCAGTTGAATACCGTCGTTTTTCCCGCACCGTTCGGGCCAATCAAACCAAAAATTTCCCCTTGTTTCACGTCGAACGACAATTGATCCACCGCTACGAGACCACCGAAACGCATCGTCAAATTCTCCACGTGTAGGATGATATCTTCCCCAAGCCCATAGTCATCCTTGGGATTGCGCTGATAGATGGTATGGATCCAATCCTTGATTTTCTTCTCCCAGAGCATCAATCGTTGACGTTTCTTTTCGGTGCGAAGGTTCAAGGATGCGATTTTGCGTGCATAATGCGCTTCAATCTTCTGCTCTTTGACTGAGAGGATCGCATTTTCTTTGGCCTCGATCGCGCCCAGGGATTCCTGTGACGCGACACTGGAATCGTTCGCATTAACAAAAGTCGGGACAACCCGTTCCATCCGTTTCAGTTTCAAGGAATGCAAATGTGCTTCCTGTGCCTGGAACCATGTCTGATGTTCATTCGATTTTTTTGGATATTTGGCGTTTTTGCGTCGAAGTGTCTGTGTCAAAGCTTTGTGCTTCCACTTGAATTTCTCTTCGATCGTTAGTTTTCGTTGCTCAATTTCCTGGTCGAGATCATCACAATGGACATGCATTCGGTATGCCATGCGACATACCGCTTTGGCATGGGCTGCCTTGAGATCGTCCAGGCGCATCTGCTTTTTTGTGCTCCATGTATCCAAAAGGTAGGTATGGTATTGCGAAAAAAAATGATTTTTGGTAGTGATTCGTTCATCCAGGATGATGAGCAGTTTGAGGAGTTGCCGATCAATCATCTTCGCCATAGCGATACCTCCTCCACTTTTGCTTCAAGAGGCCAAAGCGTTTGACCACGATGTATTTGAGGGTTTGCAAGAGGCGGATCAATCCGCCGGGATAAAACATAACCACGAGAATGATGAGCGCGCCATTGAAAATGACGATGAGTGCCGGATTCGCCTGAAAGAAGGGAATATAATTCAGCACAGAAATCTTGAGACCGAAAATCAGGAAGACCCCGATGGCGATACCGAATATCGACTGGGCTCCGCCGACAATGACGGCCGCGAGGATCTCGAGTGAAAAACTTAAGTTCCACTGTGGGGCATAGGAAAACTTGGTATGCATGATGTAGAGCATTCCGCCTAGGAGCGCGAATACCGTCGACAACACGAATGCCAACAAACGGTATTTGATCAGGCTGATACCCATCGATTGAGCTGCCGAGTCGCTGTTTTTCATCGCGAGAAGCGCGCGACCCGTCGGACTTTTGATGATGTTGATGGTCGCGATCATCGCCAACACAAACATGATGACGACGATGATATAGACCATATTGAAGTATTTGCCGTCACCACTGACGAAATTGATTCCAAAAAGCGTGAACTCGCGGAACGATCTGCCGGAAAAGCCACCAGTGAATGTATCGTAACTGATAAAAAATTGCCTGAGGATTTCACCGAGTCCAAGCGTGATGATCGCAAGATACATCCCCTCAATCCTCAAGGAGATGAACCCGACAATCAAACCGATGGCAAGCGCCACGGAGAGCGACAACACCAAAGTGACTCCCAAAGAGTAGTTGAGGACTCCATGAAGGTAGCCCATCAAAAATGAGCCGAATCCCACAAATCCTGCGGTACCGAGCGAAGCCAGACCGCCAAAACCAAGCAACAGTGAAAAGCCCAAAGAGATGACCGTATATATCATCACAATCACCGCGGTGTTGATCACCGATATGGTGACCCAACCTTGGTTGCGTAACAATAACAAAATGAGAAACATCATGCCAAAGAATACATAACCAAAATACGGATGTTTGACGATGGCTTTGAATTCTCTTATAAAGCGGTTGATTCCGCGCATCATACGATCCATGTCTACACCTTCTTCGCGGTCTTTTTGCCAAAAAGACCCAAGGGTTTTGCTAACACAATCAACAAGATGATGCCATAGACGATGACCACTTGCCATGTCCCGTCATAGAACGGAGCGATGGAAGAGAAAATATTGATCAACAACGCACCGACGATGGGCCCGCCGAATGACGAAAAACTTCCCAAGACCGCGGCCATGAACGCATTGACTTGCACCCCAACCATTGATGCGACTTGGACTTGTGCGCCCGACGAGGCATAGAAGAATGCCGCGATCGCACCGAGTCCGCCGGCGATGGCCCAGCTCATAGCGGTAATGGCGCGGGTATTGACCCCCATCATCGAGGCCACCATTTCACTGGATGCAGTGGCCCGCACGCCCAAGCCCCACTTGGTAAAACGCAACGCCGCGAACAGAATCACGAGCACAACGAGGGTGATGACGATGGCATAAAGATTCTGAACGGGAATCACGAGGATGTGTTCTCCAATATTGAATATCTCGACATCAATAGAAAAAGCCGGTAAAGCGATGGGGTTCGACCCGAATATGACCGGAATGGCACCCATCAGCACCATCACGAGCCCCATGGTGATCATCTGTTTTCCGACAGAAGATACATGTCTGCCGCGACGGATGATGCCGACATCGATGATCAATCCCAACAAGAACGACACCAGAACCCCGGAAAACAGACCGATGAAGAGATACAACGTCTGACTTCCCGAATACTTCGCCATCAAGCGAATCACGACGGTGGTCGCGAAAAAAGCTCCGAAAGTGGCCATCATACCTTGCGCGAAGTTGGTCGTCACGGATGTTTTGAAGATCAAGACAACACCGGTGGTCGCCAAAATCAAAATGCAGAGATCAACGGTGTTCAACAGGAAAATCTGTAGCAACAAAGGCCACGTGAACACTTTGATACTCGCAACGAACATCGTGAGTATCCCGATCGTGATCAACGCGTTGATCAACCTGCCGCGATACAGCGGCCGCTTGATCTTTTTACGGAAAAACGCGATATCGATGACAAAAAACAAAAGGAACAGAATCGCGTTGACGATGAGTATTTGACGAATCGCTATATCGATTCCCGGCATCACGCATCACCCCACTTGATGATCGATGCCGCCCAGACATAACCAATGCCCGCCGCGATCATGCATATGACGTCTTGTTTTTTGATCATGCCTTTTTGGAGCGCGAGGTGGAGAGACAATATCTGGTCGATCTGTCCGATATGGCCATAGTCTTCCAAGTAAATGGTTTGATCATGGCTCAGACCCAGGTCGCGCAATATGCTTTCATGTCCGGAACGTTTGATGTGAAGGATGGCCAAATAATCGATATCCTTACGGCTCAGATGTGATTTCTCAAGCGCGCGATCGATCGTCTCCAGCCAATTGGGTAATGATACTTCGTTCAAGCGGTCTTTCATCCGTACCGGATCCATC
>JBAZGL010000015.1:0-12576 GCA_041652855.1 Candidatus Izemoplasmatales bacterium | reverse complement strand
CATAAAACCGATTCCTTTGATACTTGCATTCAAACCGGCCGGCCCATAAGAAACCAAGGCGGGATCATGTGAACAAAAGCTCAAGAACACTTTCTCCTGTGACATTTCCTCCTTATTCAGGATTTTGATCACGGTATTTGCCCGGGTCCGAAATGCCCAGTTAAAAAAACTTTCTGCTGTTTTCATGTTCTCTCCTTATTAATCTACTTGTATTGATTTGAAACGTGCTTTATTCAACTTCTTCTTCGACCGGAGTCATCGTGCGTAGTGCACGCGCACCCATTTCTGATGCTTTCACAGGGGCTTCGATGGATCCGTCAAGATGGATGACACCTGTCTGCGGTTCGCCATCAAGAGGTGTCAAAGTCAAGACGTTGCCTTCGACTTCATAGGTACCGGTTTCGGTAAATTGATAGGGTACTCCGCCCATCTCAAAGTCACTTACAAATGAATATTCGCCATCTTCAAAGGACAGAGTGTAGGTGTAAACGACATCGCTACCCATCGCACTGACGGTATGCGTTCCTTCATATTCTGCCGCCAACTCGAGATCGGCTAAGGGGGATAAGGTCCGTGCCGCACGAGCGCCCATTTGTGATGGTTTGACACCGATTGTGATGGATCCGTTGACATGTAGTTGTCCAACAACCGGATCTTGTTCATCCGGAGTGATTGTCAATACCAAGCCCGCCAAAGTATAGGTTCCAGCCTCTTCGTAGTCATAATCAACGCCTCCCATTTGATACGTACTATAGAAAGCGTACTCGCCATCTTCGAAAAGCATCGTGTACGAATATACGACATCGCTTCCCATGGCACTCACGGTATGTGAACCGCTGAACAACAAAGCCAGTTCAAGTTCATCTTCCTCGGTGAGTGTGCGCTCCGCGCGGGCACCCATCGTCGATGCTTTGACTGGGACCTGAATTGAATCTTGACCGATAGTACCTGAGACAGCATCTTGGCCATCAGGTGTGAGGGTAATCACATTCCCCGAAACGGAGTACGTGCCGAACTCATAGAAATCATAGGGTACCTCACCCATTTCATATGTGCTGTAGAACTCATAGTCCCCATCCACAAAGGACATATGATAGACGTATACGACATCGCCACCCATGGCGTTAACCGTATGCGTGCCCGAATATAGTTCCTTGAGTTCAACTACAACTTGAGTAGTCGGTGCAGCTGTAGTGGGAGCTGCCGAGGTTGGTACAACGGTGGTTGGAGCTTCGGTAGTTGGAGCTGCCGTGGTCGGTGCAGCCGTAGTCGGTGCAGCCGTGGTCGGTGCAGCCGTGGTCGGTGCAGCCGTAGTCGGTGCAGCCGTGGTGGGCGCTGCTGTTGTCGCGCCTTCACAACCAATCAGTACAAGCCCAAATGCGAGCGCAAAAAGCAAAACAACTAATTTTTTCATTTTTTCCTCCATTTTTCCTTTTCTATTTGATTACTGTGCTTTTTTCAAAATGAAACCGACCTGAACTTCCGGGGCAATTTCAATATTGATGTTGATTCCCGTTGCTGAGAAAACGGTTGAATATGTTTTTGATCCGATGAGATTGAGCATGAACCCGAAGATCCCGAAAGTTCCGCTATCCGAAATGATTTCCGTTTCGTCTTGGTCCAAAACCACAAGGGTGAATCTTCCGTTCGGGAGCAAAGTTACTGTCGCCTGATACTCATTTTCTTCAGCATCTTGTCCGGTTGCGGTAAATTCGCCTTGGATCGTTTGACAATATAGTTTGATGCTCGTACGCGATTCTGCGCCAACGGAGAGTTTGAACGGAGCAGTCAATTGATAGTTGACAAGGGTACCGGAAATCTCCTCTTCCGAATCCGAAGGATAAAACGTAAGTTGGGTTCCGGTGATCGTGAAGCTTCCTGTTTCTGTGATCGTACCGCTTTCTGCATCCACAGCAGTAAAGATATATCCGCCAAACTTATCTAGAATTAAAGTGGCTGAAGTATCATAGATCACCGTCGATCCGGATGTTTCCTTTTTGTATCCCGTGTACGTACTCGCGCACGAAGCGGTCACCGCAAGTTGCAATAGTCGTTCGGACCGTTCTCCCATTTCCGAGGGCTTGACGCCAATCGTGATTGATCCGTCCTGATTGATGGTTCCAACCACATCATCTTCATCAGCTATCTTCAGGATGATTTGCGACCCTTGAACAGCGAAGAAGCCGGATTCCTCATAATCATAGGACTCGCCACCCATCTCATAATTGCTGATGAATGCGAACTCGTTTCCAGCTTTCAGTGACAAGGCATACTCATACTCGACGGATGATCCCATCGCGCCCACCGTATGTCCGCCCATGTATTCTCCGAAAACCGACTCGTTGTGTAATGTTTTTGCGACAAGCCAATATACGATTTCCGGGTTGTCATCATCTTCTTTGGACGGTCCCAGACGTGACGCGCCATAATGAAGCAGGGTGCTGAAATGCAAGTTGTTGTTTTCAACGGTGAAGGTGCTCGTTTTCGGTTCGTCAAGCGTCGAATCGCTGTAGATAAACATGTATGTGGACCCACTTTGGCCTACTGTTCCATGACCTTTGTCCACATCAAATTGTCGATCCGGAGCGAGCTGAAACGTGTTGTCACTCTCAATCTTGAGGTAAAACACGAGCGGCATGCCTAAATCTGTAATGTCAATGGAATATTCTCCATAAATCGACACTTCCTCCGTTGCACCGGTCGTTGGCACCGTCGTTTGACCATTACAGGCCAGTCCGACAAAAGCAAATCCTAGTACCAACATAACACTGATAAGCGGTTTGAATAAGGATTTCATTCAATCATCTCCTTTTAGAAGTTAACCATTATTGTGTACAAAATATTGGACAAAAATGCAAAAATACGAACAACCCGTACGTTTCTTTCTGCCTTTTGGTATCACCCAACCACGAATATTCATTGTGGTGAGTTATTCAAAAAAGCCGAGATTGTGCGATTTTTTGACATTTCCACTTCTATGATGCATTATAAAAAGATGCGCATTTATTGTCAACAACTCCACAGAAAATATCCTCACAAATCACGAAATTGATGATTATCCTACTATCGCGATAGAGCAATAGTATACAGTTTTTTCCTTCCATTGACTTAATCTTGGCCATTTGCTATTATGAATTTAGATGAATTCTCATGCTAACATGGCTCTGATTGGCCATGTTCGACCCACACAAATCATCTGAAGGGTCTGATGATATGCGCAAAATGGAGTTATACGATACATATTGGAAAATCCTGTCTGAGGAACTCGTACCCGCTCTCGGGTGTACCGAGCCGATTTCCGTTGCCTATGCTTCCGCAAAAGCGCGGGACAATCTGAAAGCGACACCCGAAAAAATCTTCGTTCGGGCGAGCGAGAGTCTGATCAAAAACATCCGTTCGGTGAGCGTGCCTTACACACATGGTTTAACTGGTTTCGAGGCTTCCGTTATCGCCGGTCTCGTCGGCGGAAATCCCACAAAGGGGTTACAAGTCCTATCTCAGATGAACGATGCCCAACATATTGAAATCGCACGCCTTCTCGAGAAAAACATCGTTCACATCGCTCGGCTCGATACACAATCGACATTACATTATATCATCCGCTTCGAATCACAGTCGGATTCCGTCGAAGTCGAAGTCAAAGATGTCCATACCCATATCACTCGAATCACCAAAAATGGCGAAGATATCTACCACTCCGCGATCGACACACACAAATACTTCGGTATTTTGACTGATCGTTCCGTCTTATCGGTCCCTTCCATTATCGATTTCGCCAAAAATGCAGATCTTGAGACATTGAAACATATGTTCAACCCGATGATTGACTGTAATATCGCTGTGGCTGAGGCGGGTTTGTCCGGTAATTTCGGTGTTGGAATCGGAAGTACCATACTCAAAAACGATTCTTCCCTCTCCGGAAAAATCAAAGCATACGCTTCTGCAGCTTCAGAGGCACGGATGTGCGGTTCCGAGTTGGCAGTCATCACCAATTCAGGTAGTGGCAATCAAGGCATCTCCGCTTCAGTTCCAGTCATCGTCTATGCACGGGAACAAGGGCTTCCTGAGGAACCACTCTATCGTGCTTTGGCCTTGTCCAACCTGCTCACAATTCACCAAAAAACAACTATCGGTCGATTATCTGCTTTTTGCGGAGCCATCAGCGCTTGTTGTAGCGCGGGCGCAGCATTCACGTATTTAGCGGGAGGCGGCGACGATCAGATCGAAATGACCATCACCAATTATTTAGCGGACGCACCGGGAATCCTGTGCGATGGCGCAAAAGCATCGTGTGCAGCCAAGATCGCAACAGGTATGGAAGCTGCCATCATCAGTCATCATTTGGCGATGGAGCACAAACACTACCCATCCGGATGTGGCATCATCCAAGGCAGTGCAGACGAGACCATCGCAGCCGTAGGCAGAATCGCTCAAGAAGGCATGAAAGATACCAATACGACCATCGTCGACGTCATGCTGCCCAAATAATCAATCAAATCCCCCTTGCACTCGATCTGCAAGGGGGACTACTTTTTTTTATACTTCCGGAAGGAGAATCGCATTCCTGATTACGGTATATTCTCCATCAAGATAGGTATATGCGACCCCTTCAAACTGATGGGATGGATGAAAATCCGTCGTCAACAACTGCGCTCCGGACGACAAGGCGTTTGTTCGCGTTGTCTCATCAATCATCAGATTCGCATCCATTCTTGTGCGTACAATCAAGTTTTGATTAATCAGCATTTCGATGTTGGCGACATTGGGGTCATTATGGACGACAAAGGCTGCATAATCGTGATTGACATTCATGTTGGATACCGCCGGAAACATCGTCAGGTCTTGATGATGTTCATGCATTGCGACATATGGACTCGTCCATTTTCCTGGATGCAAAACGACGATGATTTTCCCCAACAACTCTGTGACCAAGGGCCAAGATTCAGCATCGAGTCGGTCCTGAATCGTGGGATAAGTCCCGGCTAAATCACCCGCAGTGTAGATTTTGTCTCCCAGTTGCTCATTGATCAATTGATCTAGTAAAGCCAGTTCTGTCGTACCGATATCTTGCAAAAACGGATCAAGCATCATCCAATCATCTTTGAGTTCCAAAAGGAGAATGATTGGAATATGATTGGGGTTGTGTTCTGACCACAAAGCAATTTCGGCAAACGCCAATACTAATTTAACGGCAACTGAGGAATTATCCACCAAAGGAACATGAGTCACCTCAAAATCACCACGACGATAGCGCACATCGAGTTCAAAACTGCGAATGCCATCATCGAGTTGTTCTGAAAGATAAGGATTCCCATATCTCAGCGCATGGGCTTCATCAAACGAATCGCCAAGTCCTATAAAAAGTTTTCCGACCCCGGTTCCTAGTTTTTTGTACGAATTGTGTGATGCAATCATCTGGATCTCATTAAGGCGCAATCCACTTTCTTCGAGGACGAAGTTGACGAATGTTTGTTCATCAATCGCTTCATAGTCTCCGCCGTACTTTGCCTCAAGTTGGGCATAATGATGCTTCTGAAGTCGAATGTCATTCCAGCGAATCCCGTTGAACATGAGGACCAATATGACGAAGACCATGACAATCGTCAACAAGAACCAAGCAATAATCTTGAGTATCTTTTTCATTTTGACTTCTCCGTTTCCTAAATCATCGATACGATTAAACTTCATAGAAAGCGTATAGCAAGTTCGTTTGAAAATCAAGTCCTTCCTCACAAAAAAGCACCCCGAGAGGTGCTTTTGCGTCATAACGACAGTTTAGAGAACGATGAAGTTGTGTTCAAAGAAATAGGTCAATATCGTTTTCCTTGTCACAATGCCGATGAACAAATCGTTTTCATCAATGATGGGAACGAAGTTTTCTTCCGCTGCTTTGAGAATCAATTCATCCATTTTCTGATCGACGCGAATCGGTAAGTAATCTCGACAACGTTCGATATCAGAGACTTTCAACGCGTCCGCCTTCTTGGAATTGTAGCCATCAATTCGGATGATTTTCCACAACAGGTCGCCCTCCGTAATTGAACCGATGTATTTCCCGTCTCTACTAAGGATCGGTATTGATGTGAATCGATGCTTTTCCATCAATTCCAAAGCTTCCTTAAGAGTAAAGTCGTCATAAACATAAATGACTTCGGGCTTGTGCTTCACAAATGAAATGATATCCATAACCGATCTCTCCTTTCATAGAATTCCCCTCAAAGAAACCATCTTCGAGATGATTCTATGTCTATTTTATCACTTGTCCACATAAAAGTAAAACATATCACGATTTTTCATGCATGAATCATTGGGGGATTCTGGATACTCCTAGGATTCACGGAAGTGCTTCCGTCGCCTGAAATGAGCGTTTGAACCGCTGCTTCAGCAATTTCACGCATGATGACCACATCTTCAAATGCCTTGTGCTATAATCAATGATGTGAGGTGTTCATGATGAAGTATAATCATTTCGTGGCAATGATGATGGACGAGTATGCGGTTCACCCGATCCGCAAAGATCATTGCTCGTGTCGTCTTCCCAGCAATACAGAAATCAAAAAAATCCTGTTTCTCACCAAGGAAATCATATTTCCTGGTTATTTCACGAAAAAAAACGTGAGTGAATACGGCTCAAAAACCGCGGTGAGACGACAAATCAGAGCGTTGCATCGCTTGCTCAAAACACAGATATCTTTAGCCTTGCTCTATTTGGCAGATGAACGGAAAAACAAAGGTATCCATCAGAAGTCTTGTGAACTCTGTGTCCGCTTCCTTGAACGCATCCCCGAGATACGCCACTTGCTCCATCGCGATCTCGAAGCGCATTTTATTGGTGATCCCGCAGCCTTCAATCGCGACCAAATCATCGTGTCCTATCCGGGATTCTACGCCATTGTCATCCACCGAATCGCTCATAGTTTGTGGGAACTAGGCGTTCCCATCATCCCGAGAATGATGTCCGAATTCGCCCATCGCGAGACAGGCATCGACATCAATCCGGGCGCAAAGATCGGAGAGGCTTTTTTCATCGACCATGGAACCGGTGTGGTTATCGGTGAAACCGCCGTCATCGGAGACCATGTCAAAATTTATCAGGGTGTCACCTTGGGTGCCCTGTCCACCAAAGGCGGCCAGAATCTCAAAGGTATCAAGCGTCACCCGACCATTGAAGATCATGTAACTATCTATGCGGGCGCATCGATTCTCGGAGGAAACACCGTGATCGGATCCAACGCCACCATCGGTTCCAATGTCTTCATCACCGAATCTGTCCCCGCCCACAGCAAAGTCTCGCTCAAAGTTCCCGATATCTACATCAAACCTGCAAAACGAGAGGAAGAAACCCATGAAAACCTATGATTCCATCCTCGATACCATCGGTCACACACCGATAGTTCGGCTGAAAAATATTGAGAAATCGGGCCATCTTCACGCACAACTCTATGCAAAAATCGAGTCGTTCAACCCCGGAGGTTCGATCAAGGACCGCATCGCGCTAAGCATGGTCTTGAACGCGGAAAAGAAAGGGCGGCTGCTTCCTGGTCACACGATCATCGAACCCACCAGCGGCAACACCGGAATCGGTTTAGCGATGGTCGCTGCCGCCAAAGGTTATCGAATCATTCTCGTCATGCCTGACACTGCCTCGATCGAACGCCGGAAAATCCTCGCGGCATTCGGAGCGAAACTCATCTTGACAGATGGCGCAAAAGGCATCAATGAAGCCATTATCGTCGCGAAAAAGCTGCACAGATCCACCCCGAACAGCTTCATGCCTATGCAATTTATTAATCCTGCCAACCCCCGCATCCACTTTCAGACGACCGCACGGGAAATCTTTCGTGCAATGGGTGATGACATCGCCGCTTTCATCAGCGGAATCGGCACGGGAGGAACCATCTCCGGCGTCGGGAAATATTTACGCAAAAAAATACCGTTGATCCATCTCGTCGGATTGGAACCGGAAAAATCACCGATTCTGTCTCAAGGCTGGAAAGGATCCCATAAGATTCAAGGCATAGGGGCGGGCTTCATACCTAAAACGCTCAACACGCTCATCTATGATGAAATCATGACCATTTCAAATGAAGCCGCATTTGAACACGCTCGAATGCTTGCCGAACGTGAAGGCATCCTTGCGGGTATTTCTTCAGGGGCAGCCCTTGACGGCGCGATCAAAATCGCCCGAAGAGCATCTTTTTATGGAAAGAACATCTTGATGATCCTGCCCGATACGGGAGAACGCTATCTCTCGACCGAGCTTGTGACAAGCATTTAGCGATCCATTACGCGCTCATTGCGACCCTTGAAAGGGTCGTTTTTCTTTATTCCAGACGCCCTATATGCCTGTTTTTGGTGCGCTTGAGGATATAGACGCCGGCCAACATCAATGCCCCGATCAAGAAAAACAACCCGCTTGAATCAAAGAGGATCAACGGGGATTTTTCATAGAGAAAACCACCACCCAAAGGACCCAAGACCATCCCGATGGACACGAAAGCTTGACGCCACCCGAGCAATGTAGCGTATTTTCCCGAACGTACATGGCGGGAGATATAACTCTGCTCAAGCGGTTGATATATCGCCTTGAGCGCAATATAGATCATAAACACGGAATATATAACGAAAATGAAGTGATTCAGCCGAAACACGATGAAGATGATGAGCGCTCCCAGAATCTGGACCGCCATCATGAGCAAGATTTGCCGACGTATCCGCGCGAGCAAAGGCACAATTGCCACGCTCGTCACGATGGATGTGATTCCGGTGAAAAACACAAATGTCCCCAATGCTTCCGGAGAATATCCCAAGTCATTGAAGTAGACGTCGAGAAATTTACTGATGTTGGTTGCGCCAATGGTAAAAAAGGTCAAGGAAAGCAAAAAAAGGATCAATGAGAGCGGTTGATGGGAATGAGCGGCTAGGGCCCCCACGATAGCTGGCTCATGGTTTTTCTTCGAGACGTTGTCACGGAAAAAGCATACCACAGCCAGAGCGAAGATTGTATTGACGATCGTTTGGACCAAAAAAATCTGCCGATAATCATGAATGTTCAAAACCGAAGTCACCCAAGGATTGGTCGAGATGAAGCCTCCGAGATAGTAACCGATCGAAGCCCCCAGTGTCACCGCTGCGCCCATGTAGCCCAAGTTCTTGCTCCGCTTCTCTGGATCGGAATGCGCCACGAGATATGAGGTAAACAGCGTCATGACGCTCGACGCTCCCAGACCGCTGAGAAAGCGAGCAATCCCCATCCAAACCACATCGCCAGAATAACCGAAGAGCCATTGACCACACGAATATAGCAACAGCCCACCCACAATCAATGGCCGTTTGGGGAATTTGTCCCCCAACATTCCCCAGATCGGAGAGCCGATCATCAAACCGAGACTCATCAAAGTATAGAATATGCCGAACATATAGTCTTTCAATCCCAGGGCACGCACAAAAGCGGGCGTGACCGGGTGCCCCAGATTCGCGATGATGCTTTGGAAAAGAAACAAGATGATGACGACGATGATCTTTTTCTTCATACGAACTCCTGAAAATGATTCCCTATGAAAAAGGCTTCCGATCGGAAGGTTTCTCCCGCGGGAAGCCATAGACAACATGGATGGTGGAGCCAGAGGGGCTTGAACCCCCGACCCTCTGCTCGTGAAGCAGATGCTCTCCCGCTGAGCTATGACTCCATCAAAAAGAATTATATCACGGTTCATTCAAAATATCTATAAGAAACATTTCGGAAAAAGGTTTGGTACTTCGACCATCTATCGACCTGCTAATGTAAACCCCCTTCTACTATCCATCACAATATGTTATTATGTATTCGATGTGATCAGCATCATTCCCCATATCATCAACACAGGAGTGACATATGGATATCAAGACAATCATCAAAGAGATGACGCTCGAGGAAAAAGTTACGTTGACCTCGGGAAAGGACTTCTGGAAAACCGTGGATATTCCCCGGTTGAAGATCCCCAGCATGTTTTTGGCGGATGGACCTCACGGCGTCCGCAAAATGGCGGATTCAACGGATCATCTCGGTAAGAATCAAAGCATTCCCGCCACATGTTTTCCACCCGCTCTGACCATGAGCCAAAGCTGGAATCCGGATTTTTGCCAAACCATGGCGCACGCCCTTGGCCTTGAAGCCAAAGCGCAACATGTGCATGTTCTCCTCGGACCCGGCATGAATATCAAACGCAACCCCTTGTGTGGCCGCAATTTCGAATATTTCAGTGAAGATCCATATCTTTCCGGTAAGATCGCAGCCAGCTATGTACGAGGAATCCAAGAAAACGGCATCAGTGCCTGCATCAAGCATTTCGCTTTGAACAATCAGGAGTATCGGCGTATGTCCATTGACAGTATCGTCGATGAACGCACCATGAGAGAAATCTATTTGACAGCCTTTGAAATCGCCGTCAAAGAAGGCGCACCCAAAACGCTCATGACATCCTACAACCGCGTCAACGGCATCTACTCCAACGAACACGCCCACCTGATCAAAGACATCTTGCGAAAGGATTGGGGATATACGGGCATGATTGTCTCGGACTGGGGTGGAAACAATGACCGCGTGCAAGCCTTGATAGCAGGTTCAAACTTGGAAATGCCTTCCACATGCGGCGACACGAATCGCGACTTGTATGAAGCTATCACTGAAGGCGATGTCGACGAAAAGATTCTCGATGCTTCCATCGAACCGATCATCCGCCTCGCGCTCGATACCCATAAGAATATGGTAGATACACCGACTTCATTTTCTGTCGATGAACACCATCAACTAGCGCAAAAGGCTCATGAAGAATCCATTGTGCTTCTCAAAAACAACCAAATTCTGCCGCTTGGCTCCAATGTAAAAGTCTCAGTCATCGGCGATTTCGCCCATCATCCCCGTTATCAAGGTGACGGCTCTTCGATTGTAAATCCCACGCGGCTTGATACCATCACATCATTGATTGAAGAATATCCGCTCGCTTATCAAGGCTTTGCTCAAGGCTTCCATCGTCTAGATCATCCTTCCAAGAAACTCCGCGATGAGGCCGTGCGACTCGCCCAACAATCGGATGTGGCGATTCTCTTTCTGGGACTGGATGAGTCTTCAGAAATCGAAGGCAGTGATCGCGCACATATGAAAATCCCCGAAAATCAAATAACCTTGCTCCAATCTGTGCGCCAAGTCTGCCCCAAAGTCGTAGTGGTGTTGTCGTGCGGATCTGCTGTGGAAACAGATTGGGATGAGATGTGTGACGCCTTAGTCTATGCCGCACTCGGAGGTCAAGCCGGAGCACGCGCAATACTCAATGTTCTTTGCGGTCAGGTCAATCCCTCAGGAAAACTGACAGAGTCTTTCCCGATGCGCTATGAAGACATCGCTGCTTCACATTACTTTCCGGGTCGCGAAGCGACCGTTGAATACCGAGAGGGTCCATTCGTCGGATATCGGTATTTTGACACAAGCAACATCCCGGTGAAATACCCATTCGGCTTTGGTATGTCATATACGGAATTTGCGTATCATAATCTCACGATCGACGACAATGGCGTCTTGTTCACCATACAAAACATCGGTCAAATGGCTGGAGCGGAAATTGCCCAACTCTATGTTTCTGCCAACAACTCGCACGTGTATCGCCCCAAAAAGGAGTTGAAGGGTTTTCAAAAGATCTTTCTTCATCCGGGAGAATTACAGACAATCCATATTCCCTTTGATGCGTACACGTTCCGTTACTTCAATACCTATTCCGGTTCTTGGGAAGAAGAATCACTCACATATACCATCTTCATCGGAGCTTCAATCAGCGATGTGCGCCTTGAGGGAACGTACGCCCATAGAGGTACCTCGCACAAAATTCTCGACCAACGCGATGAATTGCCTTCCTATTTTTCCGGAAACGTTCACGATATTTCGGATTCGGAGTTTGAAGCGTTGATCCAACGCCCACTCCCGATTTCAAATAGGCCATTTTACCGTAGAAACCGCCTGCGTGTCGACATGAACACCACGATCCATGAGTTGCGTTACGCTCCCGGATGGACAGGGCGATGCTTTTCCAGAGCAATCGATGTGGCGATTTTTTGGCTGAAACTTCGCAAAAAACGCTATCAAGCCAATTTTCTGGCCAACGGCATCATGAACCTACCGCTCCGAGGGATGTCGCGAATGAGCGGTGGGGTGATCTCGCAAAAAGAACTCGATGGTTTGATCATTGCCTTCAATGGAGCTTGCTTCAAAGGATTCAAGATGTTTTTCCACTCACGTAAACTGAAACGAGGAGCGGATCATCGGTCCGGTAACGCCCGTTCTGTGTGATTTAGAACCGTGATTCATTGCATCACTTGATATGGTATAAATGACCATCCATATTTTTGTTGACAAATCCTTCCGATGGGTGTATTCTTTCATGTGTTTGAAATAAGTTATCCCATCAAAACAATAATTGTGATATCATACTCACATATTGACCTTCGGATATCCTTTTGTCTCATTCATTCAAACAAATATACTGTCGCCTGAGGAGGCAACGGATGAACACGCAAAAGAAATTCAACCTCTCTCCCTTACAGACG
>JBAZGL010000014.1:0-13174 GCA_041652855.1 Candidatus Izemoplasmatales bacterium | reverse complement strand
ACAAGATCCCGATCGATTTCATATGCCATGACACATGGCGCAACCTGAAGCAATCGTTCAGTTAAATAACCGGTGCCCGACCCGATTTCAATCACCCCGGTGTTAGGGGTGATTCGGGCGCTTGTAACAATTTTTTCAAGGACATTGCCATCGCTCAGAAAGTTTTGCCCAAAACGCTTTTTTGCACGGGGATATCCGCCTTTGTTCTCGGTATTCATCGGATGGCCGCATCCAGTTCGGAAAGTTTGATTTGAAACCCGTTGAGGTTTTTCAAAAATGTCTTCGTGTTGGTCGGCGGAAGTCCCAGCTTGTTCGCTGCACGGTGGCGTTTTTGAGCCGACTGACGGGAGCCTGACAAACCTCTGGTATACAAGTCGGAGGCACAGATTTCATCTTGATACTCAGATGTATAGGTGAAAAGATGTGATAAAACCCGATCGATGCTGGAAGCATCCGCGTGTTCCACGCCGACTTTGCGACGGTTTCTGCTGATAGCTTCGGAGCGTGGCACATATGCGACTTGCGCTGTTTGTACATGTTGAAGGATCGTTTGCTCGAGTTTCCTTCCGGGATGATCCGGATCGAGCATCAAAATAACGCCTCGTGATAGCGAAGCTTTTTGAATCAGTTGAATGGTCGCTTGAGAAATATGGCTGCCGCCGGTAATGATACAATGAATCGATGGATATATCGACTCGAGTTTTTGGGCATCGTGCACACCTTCGACGACAACCATTTCTTTAATATTCTTCATCTTTTCGTTCATTTTGGTGGACAAAGTACTTTCTTTGGATTTTCTTTGGAACAATGATCGCGATTGCGTGCTGGCACACCTTGAAATTCTGGTTGCCGATTCCGCCGGATTCACCGTCAATGTTCCAACGTGATTTTGATGTGGTTTCAATCCGCATTGCTTTGGTCTTGAATCTGGTCACGAGTGGCGAAGACCAAAACGGCAATAAAAACGACAATAGGTATAAAAGTCCATTGATTGGGAAGATGTGCCGATATAAAACCACATCCACTTTGCCATCATCAAGACTTGGTTTATAAATCATATTGACGCCTGCAACGCGCTTGGAATTGATAATCAACGCTAGAGAGAACGCGCCTTTAATCACGCCTTCATCATGGGTCACAGTCATTTTCATTTTCGGAATCGTAAATAGTTCTTCCAAAGCTTTGACAAGATAGGCAAGATAGCCGATCTTCTTCTTGAGTTTCGAATCCGTCACATAACTGATATCAATAAACGCCCCGTTCCCCGACACATAACAAAAGTACCGGTCATTCGCTTTGACCACGTCCATTTTAACCGATTCATCTTTTAAAATGATCGATACCGCGCGGTCAACATTTTTCGTCAATCCCAGGGTCATGCCGATATCACAGCATGTCCCTGCGGGAATATACCCGATCGTGGGTCTGTTCTCATAGTCCATCATCCCGTTGACGCACTCGTTGAAGGTGCCGTCGCCGCCCACGATGATCATGTGCGCATATTGTTGTTCGCATGCTGTTTTGGCATACTCCGTCGCTTGCCCGGGATGTTTTGTTTCGCGGACATCGATATCGTATCCCGCTGAATGAAACCGTTCAAGCGTCTTGTTCAAACGATCACTGAAGTTTTGTCTTCCACTTTGAGGATTGATGATCATCATAGCTTTTTTCACAACATCACCGCTACAATTATATCACGAAACTTTCTAGGGATGTCAAAAATCACGTGAATCGGGCAAAGATGATATAGGAAAGGCCGGGGGTCTCTGTTATAATGGTAGCGGTGATACCAAATGAACCCGATTGACCTATTGCTTTTTGATCTCGACGGAACGCTCATGGATTCCAATCAACTCATCATCGATTCCTTTAAAGAGACGCTCTTGATCCATCTACCGGGACAATCTTTCAAGGAAGATGACATCATCGCCTTGATCGGGCCGCCATTGGAAGTGACACTCTTTCAATTGTCCGGCTCGCACACGCGCACCAAAGCCATGATTCAAACCTATCTCGATGTCTATCGAACGCGTGAGTTCTCTTATATCGCGCCGTACCCTTATGTACTGGAAGCCTTGGCTTATTTTGATCAAAAGCACATCCCTCAAGCGGTGATTACTACGAAATTCAAGCGTTCGGCCATGCCGTCTATTGTCCATTTCGGGCTGGATCGCTTCTTGAAAGCCGTGATTACACTCGATGACGTGTCTCATCCCAAACCTCATCCCGAATCGATATTTCAGGCGATTCGCCAGTTCGGAGCCCGAAATGCACTCATGATCGGCGACATGCCTTCCGATATTCAGGCGGGGAAACGCGCGGGGGTTCTCACATGTGGTGTCGGATGGTCATTGAAATGTGATGCATTGAAGGAAGAAAAGCCCGATTTTTGGATCAACGATTATCGCGATCTCATGGCCATCATCGATCGCGTCAATAAGGAGGAATAATGATGGAATGTGTATTTTGTCGTATATTGAATGGAGAAATTCCCTGTTTCAAACTGTATGAAGATGAGCATATTATCGCCATCCTCGATATTTCACAAGCCACACGTGGCCATACGTTGTTGATTGCCAAGGAACATTATAAAAACCTCTACGACATCAATGAAGATGTGGCGGCGAATATCTTTCGTCAAGTGCCGAAGATTGCCAATGCAATCAAACGCGCGTTCAATCCCATTGGTTTGAATGTGATCATCAATACCGAGAAGCCTCTGCAAACCGTCTTCCATTTTCACTTGCATCTCATCCCCAGATATCATCATGATGGCGTGGATATCGACTTCATCAACAATCAAGGAAACACATCACACGCGACCTATCTAGAGATACAAGAAAAAATCCAGGCCGAATTGAAATAACCCATCAACCTATGTAGAAAAAAACCGACACCGTGGCCGAATTGTGCCAAAGGGTCGGTTTTTGTTAGGTTTCAGTCGCTTATCGGGTGATTTTGTCTGTGCCCATGTACGCATGCAAACATTCAGGAAGGATGATTGATCCATCTGCTTGTTGGTAATTTTCCATGATTGCGATCACGGTTCTGCCTACGGCAAGCCCCGATCCGTTCAGTGTATGCACAAACTCCAGTTTTCGATCCGTGTCGGGACGGTACTTGATGTTGGCGCGTCTTGCCTGGTAGTCTTCTGCGTTGGATATGGAGCCGATCTCACGGTATTTGTTCTCGGAGGGCAACCACACTTCAATATCATAGGTTTTAGCCATGGAGAATCCGAGATCTCCGGTTGAAAGCTCGACGACGCGATACGGCAAATTCAGGATCTGCAAAACGCGTTCCGAATCTTTGAGCATCGCTTCGAGTTCAAGATAAGATTCTTCGGGTTTGGTGAACTTGATGAGTTCGACTTTATTGAATTGGTGTTGACGCAAGATACCTCGGGTATCTCTGCCTGCGGATCCTGCTTCCTTGCGGAACGCAGTCGTATATGCGACATAGCGAAGCGGCAACAACTCTCTATCGATGACTTCGTCCCGATAAAGATTGATTGTGGGAACTTCCGCCGTAGGATTGAGGTAGAGATTCCGTTCGTCGTTGACTTTGAAGGCTTCATCTCGGAACTTGGGAAATTGGCCTGTGGCATACATCGATGCTTCGTTGACAAGGTAAGGTGGAATGACTTCGGTATAGCCGTGCTGGTTGGCATGGAGATCCATCATCATTTGAATCAATGAACGTTCAAGTCTCGCGCCGAGTCCTTTATAAACGACAAAGCGACTGCCGGTGATTTTACCTGCGCGGTTGAAATCAAGGATGTCCAGCGCTTCTCCGAGTTCATAATGAGACTGGATAGGATAAGAAAATTCTGTGGGCTCAGACCACTTTTTCACTTCTTTGTTGCACGTATCATCCGCGCCAATCGGAATGTTTGGGTTGGGGGTGTTGGGGGTGAGAAGCAGTGCTTCCTTGATCTCTTCTTCCAAAACCCTGACGGTGTCATCCAAAGCGGAGATCTGTGCTGAATAATCGTTCATTTCCGCGAGAATCGGGGCAACATCGCGCATTTCGCGCTTATACTGACCCACCAAGCGTGAGACGGCATTCTTTTTGGCTTTCAGTGATTCGACCGAGCTGATGGCATCTCTGCGGCGTTGATCTTTTTCGATGACCTCATAAAGGTAACTGTGGTCGCCACCCCTTCGATTGAGCAATTCAATGATTCTTTCAGGTTCTTCACGAATTAGTTTCAAATCAAGCATGATCTTTCCCCCTTATCAATAACGATCCTCAAGCATGGCGTCGATCGCATCGATATTTTCGGATTCTGTGTCTTCTTCATCCGCTGTATCGATGTCATCTTTACTATCGCCTGATAAATGTTTGTACTCATCGAGTTTGAAATCTGTGGGTGTTTCGACGACGATATCGGCTTCTTGAATGCACGGGGCCTCTTCGGGACGTTCCAAATAATCATCACAGGTCTCATCCTTGGGAATAATGGCGATTGTCGCCACCTCGTGCCCTTCAAGCAAGTTGATGATGCGTACCCCTTGTGTTGCCCGTTTGGTTTGCGCGATCTGGTCAATGGGAACACGAATGATCATACCTTTGTCGGTCACAACCAACAAGTCTTCGCTTCCCTGAACGCTGATCAATTTCTTCAAATGTCCGTTTTTCGCGGTCACATTGATGGTTTTAACGCCCTTGCCCCCGCGTCCTTGTAAACGATACTCATCGACATCCGTGCGCTTGCCATATCCATATTGTGTGATCGCAAGCACTTCCAATCGGTCCTCGGTCACCGTCGTGACCCCGATCACGCTTTCGTTCGATTCAAGCGAGATGCCCTTGACTCCAGCGGCGTTTCTTCCCATATATCGCACGTCTTGTTCATTGAAACGAATGGCTTTTCCATTGGACGCTCCAATGATGACATCTCGATTCCCATCCGTGAGTTTGACGCTGTGAAGTTCGTCTCCATCGCGTAACGAAACCGCGCGGATACCGTTATTGCGAATGTTCTGGAAATCGCTTACTTTGGTCCTTTTCACAACACCTTTGGTTGTAGTGAAAAACAGGAATCCCTCATCAAAATTCTTTATGCTCATGACTGCGGCGAGGCTTTCGTTCTCGAAGAGATTGAGCAGGTTCACGATGGGAAGGCCTTTGGAGTTTCTTCCATAATTCGGTACTTTGTAGGCTTTGATCTTGTATACGCGCCCCAAGGTGGTGAAAAAGAGTAGAAAATCGTGGGTTGAGGTTGAAATGATCGAATCGATCACATCATCCTCGTTCATTTTCATGCCTGTTTTTCCGCGTCCGCCACGATTTTGGGACTTATAGACGTCAATGTTCATCCGTTTGACGTAGCCGTTGGTGGTGATGGCCACAATCACGTCTTCTACCGGAATAAGGTCTTCGTCTTCGATATCATAATCGCCCGAGAGATCGATTTCCGTTCGCCTGGAATCGCCGTATTTTTCCTTGATTTCTTTGGCTTCTTCAATGAGGATATGTTTTCTGAGTTCTTCCTCGGCAAGAATCCGATTGAAGAAAGCGATGGCTTTTTCAATTTCTGCCAACTCATTTTCGATCTTTTCGCGTTCCAAACCGGATAGTTTTCTGAGTTGCATCGCAAGTATCGCTTTGGCTTGGACTTCGCTGAAGCCGAAGCGTTCACACAATTTCGCTTCCGAATCATCGTAAGATGACCGAATAATCTGGATGACTTCTTCAATGTGGTCGAGCGCGGTCATGAATCCTTGAAGCAGGTGATCTCTTTGAATGGCTTTGGCTAAATCGAATCGGGTTTTACGAACCAACACTTCAATTTGATGTTCATAATAGTGTTGGATAATGGATTTCAGCGGTAAAACCTCGGGTTTGTCATTGACAAGTGCAAGCATATTGATTCCAAAAGAGGTTTGCATCTGCGAGTTTTTGTAGAGATTATTCAATAACACGTCGACGTTGACATCGCGTCTGAGTTCCATGATGACTCTCATGCCTTTGCGATTGGACTCGTCGCGGAGGTCCGTGATGCCTTCGATGCGTTTATCTTTTGCCAACTCGGCGATTTTTTCGATGAGTGTGGTCTTGTTGACTTGATAGGGTATCTCTTTGATGATGATCTGTTTTTTTCCTGTAGCGGTTTCGACGATTTCTGTTTTGGCCTTGATGCGGATGATTCCTTTTCCCGTGAGATAAGCTTCGCGAATACCGGAAAGGCCGAGAATGATTCCACCTGTCGGAAAATCGGGTCCTTTGATGTAATCCATCAACTCATCGGGTGTGATTTCCGGATTTTGGATGTATGCGATATACCCGTCGATCACTTCGGTGAGATTGTGGGGCGGAATATTGGTCGACATGCCGACCGCGATTCCCGTCGCGCCGTTCACGAGCAGATTCGGAATCCTCGAAGGAAGGACTTTCGGTTCTTGTTCGGAGCCGTCATAGTTGTCGACGAAATCAACGGTATCCTTTTTGAGGTCCCGAAGCATCTCAATCGTGATTTTTTCCATTTTTGCTTCCGTATAACGCATGGCCGCTGCGCCGTCTCCATCAATGGAGCCGAAGTTTCCGTGTCCGTTGACAAGCGGATAGCGATAACTGAAATCCTGAGCCATGCGCACCATGGCGTCATAGATGGCCGAATCTCCGTGCGGGTGGTATTTACCCATGACATCGCCCACGATACGGGCGGATTTCTTGAATTGTTTATCGGGATATACCCCGAGTTCGTCCATGCCAAAAAGAATGCGACGATGCACGGGTTTGAGTCCGTCGCGCACATCGGGAAGCGCGCGTGATACGATGACACTCATCGCATAACTCAAGAACGAGTTTTTCATTTCGTTCGAAAGATTGATTTCTTTGATCTTGTCAAACGTGTTGATGTATTCCATCGTGAACCCCCCCGCTAGACATCGAGATTGCGGACATACTCCGCATTCTCTTGAATAAATTCTCTGCGACTCGGAACATCGTCACCCATCAACATCGAAAATACCCGGTCCGCTTCGATGGCGTCTTCCAAAGAAACAAGCAGCAATGTTCTCGATTCGGGATCCATGGTGGTATCCCAGAGTTGTTCCGGATTCATTTCTCCGAGTCCTTTGTATCGTTGAAGTGTGGGTTTCCCCGCGGCTTGTGCAAGCATCGCTTCGAGTTCTTTCTCGTCATAGGCGTATTGAATCTGTTTCCCTTGTTGCACTTTGAAAAGCGGCGGTTGGGCGATATAGACATACCCTTTTTCGATCAATGGACGCATATAGCGGAAGAAAAAAGTCAGTAACAATGTACGGATATGCGCACCATCAACGTCCGCATCGGTCATGATGATGATCTTGTGGTAGCGCGCATGTTCAATTTGGAATTCTTCGCCGATTCCGGTGCCAAAGGCTTGAATCATCGATAGAATTTCTTTGTTTTGCAATGCTTTATCCAGACGCGATTTCTCGACGTTGAGCACTTTGCCGCGCAAAGGCAAAATCGCTTGATATTCCGAATCGCGACCCTGTTTCGCAGAGCCTCCGGCGGAATCTCCCTCAACGATATAGATTTCGGATTTTGTTGCATCTTTGGTGCGGCAATCCGCGAGTTTTGAGGCGAAACCGAGCGAATCCAACGGCGATTTCCTGCGCGTTGCTTCTCTGGCTTTCTTGGCGGCGATTCTGGCGCGTTGCGCCATCAGAGCTTTTTCAAGAATGTTCTTGGCTGCTTGCGGGTTTTCCATAAGAAAACGCTCTAGCCCTTCGGACATGATGTTGGAAACCACTCTTCGGGCATCACTTGAACCGAGTTTAGATTTGGTTTGTCCTTCAAATTGCGGATCCGGATGTTTGATTGACACGATTGCGACCAAGCCCTCTCGCGTATCCTCGCCCAACAATGACTCGTCCTTACGGAATATATTGTTGTTTTTTCCGTAGTTGTTTATGATTCGCGTTAACGTCATCTTAAACCCTTCTTCGTGTGTGCCACCTTCTGGGTTGGTGATGTTATTCGTAAAAGGATAGATGTTCGCCGCATACCCGTTATTGTACTGCATCGCGATCTCCACCATGATGCCTTCTTGTTCCCCTTCGAAATAGGCCACTTGAGGATGCGTGATGTCTTTACCGAGGTTGAGAAACGCGACATACTCTCTGACGCCGCCTCCATAACAATATTCTTTTTGAATTGGACTCAATGGGTTTCTGGCATCTGTGATATTGAATTGAATACCTTTGTTGAGGAATGCAAGTTGCTGAATGCGGGTTCTCAATGTCTCGTACTCGTAATCTTGGCTTTCGACAAAGATGATCGGATCGGCAAGAAACGTGACAATCGTTCCGGATTTGTCCGTATCTCCAACACATTCAAGTTCATGCTTGACAAAACCATGTTCAAAACCGATGGTATAGATTTTACCATCTTTATGGATCTCAAGGTTCATATAAGCGCTCAACGCGTTGACGACCGAAGCCCCAACACCGTGAAGTCCCCCTGATACTTTGTATGAGTTATGATCGAATTTGCCTCCGGCATGTAAAACGGTATATACCGTTTCCACAGTCGGACGTTTGGTTTTCGGATGGATATCCACGGGAATTCCACGCCCGTTATCGCTGACGCGAATCACGTTCCCTGGTAATATCTCAACGTTGATCACGTCGGCGTATCCCGCCAGCGCCTCATCCACCGAATTATCGACGATCTCCCAAACGAGATGATGCAGGCCTCTTGGACCGGTTGTTCCAATGTACATGCCGGGTCGTTTTTTGACCGCTTCAAGACCTTCGAGTATTTGGATGTTGCTTGCGTCATATTTCGAATGCACATCAATCATGTAGTCTTTCCTCCTTGATCGTTCCTTCATTCACAGAAAACAGTTTGGCTTGTTGTATCACATACTTGCGGATTTCTTGGGTTCCTGTGGCTGTCACAATGGTTTGCGCTTTTTTTTGCATGAGATATTCCATTAATCGGTTTTGCCGACTTTGATCGAGTTCGGAAAACACATCGTCAAGCAAGAAAACCGGCCACTCTTTTTTGGTATTGTATATTGTCTCTCCCAACGCGAGAATCAAGGCCAGGATGAACGTTCTTTGTTCTCCCTGGGACGCATGAACCCGCGCAGGATAATGCTCGAGTTGAAACAGGTAATCGTCGCGATGCGCACCGATGGTTGTCGTTTTTTGAAGCAAATCCTGACGATATTTGCTTTTCACGATCGATAGTGCGTCTTGGGTTTCGATGGATGGAGCGAATGCCAGAAGCGCGTGTTCATCTTTTTGAGAGAGATATCGGTATGTTGTTTCCAACAAACCATTCATCCGTTCAATGAATGTTTTACGCCTATGAGATATCCTTTGACTCGATTCCACGAATTGTTCCGTGATGACATCGAGCAAATCGATATCCGGGTGTTTGGCCTCACTGATATGCTTCAGCAATTCGTTGCGCTGTTTCAACAAGTGTTTATATTGCGATAACTCATCGAGATAATCGCGATCAATTTGACCTAAAAAAACATCAAAATAATAGCGTCGATCACGTGGAGCCCCTTTGATGAGGTTCAAATCCTCTGGGAGAAAGGAAACTACATTGAGTTTACCAATATAGTCGCTCAAACGCTTGATTTCAACCCCGTTAAGCAACGCTTTCTTCCCGAGTTCCGTGATTACCAAAGACAATTGGTTCGCGCTGCCTCCCAGCGATATCGCAGCATGGATTTTTGCATATTCTGATCCGTAATGGATCAAATCCGAGTCTGCGACTTTATACGATTTAGCCAATGCAAGCACGTAAACGGATTCGAGGAAATTGGTTTTCCCAGCGCCATTCGGCCCGATAATAAAATTAATACCCAAACCAAGTTCAAGCGACTGTTTACGATAATTGCGGAATTTGGTTAGGGTAATTTTATCGATTTTCATGGCTTTTGGTCGACGCGAAAAGCTGTGTCGTGATTGATGATGACCACGTCGCCGGGGTAGATTTTTTTTCCTCTACGCAGTTCATGGATACCGTTGAGCAGAATGGTGTTGTCTTGAATGAAGTGCTTGGCTTGTCCGCCACTTTGAATCAGATCGGCATACTTCAAAAGTTGTCCGAGCGTGATAAAAGGGCTGTCGATTTTAAGTGATTTCATCCGTTATCCCCCTATCGCGTTCCGACAAGCGCGCAAGTATATTATATATATTATAATTATACTATATTTTACGTGAATCTTCAAGTTTATTTTTTCCTAAATCTTCGCCATTTCTCCCCATTTTTATATGGTTCACGGATATAAAAAACGGAGGTCTTTTACGCCTCCGGTTGATTCTTGTCTTTCATCAGTAACACCTCAAGAAATTCGGTCATCGTGTAGAGCCAATGACGTTTCAATCCAACGGTGTCCAAAATGATTTGAATACGCTGGTTTTTGTACGCAAAGCGAAAGAATCGAGACACGCGTTCTCCCGTCATAAACATGGCGTCTCCTGCCACATCGTGCGTCGCTTGTTCCGTCAATATCAATGCAACATGCGTTTTGTGTTCCAGCATCCGGTCCACACCTAGACGCGCAGTCAATTTCTCGAAGAGGCGTTCATACATGTAAATAACCAACTCTTCATCATAAGGCCCGAAGCGGTCCTGGAACTCCGAGAGAAGTTCGCTAATGTCCGCGATTGTGCTCAATTGATTGATTTTCTTGTGCATTTCGATCTTGACAAAATCATCTGCGATATATTCCTCGTCGATGTAACGTGAAACCGTTGCTTTGATGGTCTCCGCGGGTGTCATTTCGGGTTTCTTGCCTTGCAACTCATTGATTTCTTCCTCAAGAATACGCAAATACAGATCAATCCCGACTGAATCGATGAATCCCGATTGTTCGCTTCCGAGCACATCTCCGGCTCCTCGAATCGACAAGTCCCGAATCGCAATTTTGAATCCGCTCCCGAGTTCTGTGAACTCCTTGATGACTTTGAGTCGCTTTTCCGCTTCTTCGGTCAATATTTTATCTTTTTTGTACATCAGATACGCATAAGCGATACGATCGCTTCGACCGACTCGTCCTCTGATCTGATAGAGTTGCGCCAACCCCAAACGATCCGAATCATGAATAATCAAGGTGTTGGCGTTGGGTATGTCGATTCCGGTTTCGATGATGGTTGTCGAGATCAGCACATCGATCTGTTGGTCAATAAATTCCTCGACGACCGATTCCAGTGCGTGTTTGTACATTTGCCCATGCGCGACTTGAATCCGCGCTTCAGGTATCAGTTTTTGAATCTTGTCCGCGATGATTTCGATATCATCCACCCGGTTGTACAAATAAAACACTTGACCGTTACGTGAAAGTTCACGCTCGATCGCGTTTTTGATGACAGCATCGTTGCGTTCCAACACGTACGTTTGGATCGGATATCTGTTTTCTGGCGCGCTTTCCAAAATGCTCATGTTCTTCACGCCCATGATCGCCATCTGCAATGTCCGAGGAATCGGGGTCGCAGATAGCGACAGCACATCCACATTGATCTTCAGTTCTTTGATTCGTTCTTTGTGTTCGACTCCGAAGCGTTGTTCCTCGTCGATGATCAGCAAGCCTAAATCACGAAAATCGATATCGCGACTCAGGATTCTGTGTGTGCCAATCAAAACATCGATGTTTCCTGCCTTTAAATCGCGTAATATGTCATTCTGTTGCTTTTTAGCGATAAATCGGTTCAGTAGGACCACGCGCACGCCAAACCGCGCCATGCGCGCAGAAAACGTGTGATAATGTTGTTTTGACAGAACGGTCGTCGGAGCGAGATAAGCCACTTGTTTGTTGTTGAGGACGGCGCGGAAGGCTGCGCGCAACGCCACCTCGGTCTTGCCAAAGCCGACATCGCCGCACAACAAGCGATCCATCGGTCTTGGTGTTTCCATGTCGCGCATCACTTCGTGGATTGCACGGATTTGGTCCTCGGTTTCTTGATAGGGGAAATCCGCTTCAAGATCTTCTTCAAACTCGGGAAAGCTTTGAAATCCAAAGCCTTGCGCTTGTTCTCGTTGAGAATATAAAGCAATCAAGCGATCGGCGATATCTTTCGCTTTCTTGCGAACTCGGTGTTTCGTCCGATCCCAATCGCTACCGCCGAGTTTGCTCAATTTCGGGACAAACCCTTCGCTTCCCGCATATTTCTGAATCTGTGAGAAAGCTTCAAGAGGGATGAAAAGTTTATCTCCGTCTCGATACTCAAGATGAATATAATCATTTTTGGTATTCCCGAGTTCAAGGGTCTTGATATCGAGAAAACGCCCGATGCCGTAATCATAATGAACGACATAATCACCGTGTTTGAGGTCGTTGACAGATGCCAACCGTTTACTGGTCTCATAGACCGAAACGTATTTCCCTTTCTTTCGGGGAACATGTTTCCTCTCAAGTGCGGACTCGGTGATGCAGACGAATCTGGGCTGAGATAGAGACACATCAAAATATGTCTGTGACACAATGATGTTCAGCGCAAAAGGGATGATGGAATCCCTTTCTCCGATCACATAAAACGAGATGTTTTGTTCGGACAAGAGATCCATCATTTGATTTTGTGATTTCGAGTTTCTAAGCTGAAGCAGCGTCGTTTGCTCTTTGGGTAGGAACTTCATGTCTTGTATGAACAGCGACAGGTCGCCATTGTATTTCATGGGTGCCTCGGAATGCAACATTATGTGCGCTTCATCCCGAATGGGTGAAGCATGTAAATATTCCAAATATGTGAGGCGATGCCCCGATATATCTTCTAGTTGTTTGAAAAAGACGAATCCGATCTTTTTATAATCCCCGACGTGCGCCTCCCAAGATTGTTGGTCCTGAATCAAAATCTCGTATTGGCTTAAAATTCGTCGATAATCAAAAAACATGATGTCGGGATCGTTGAGATAGTCCTTGATGGTCCATGTTTCATCGACCATCAAGGAAAGATAGCGATTCAACCGTTCTAATTCCTGACGGTTTTCAAGACATTGCATGTCCGTTTGAATTTGCTTCATTGCGCTTTCGGAAAAAGTGAGTTCGCTCATTTTCTGCTTAATCATCGTTTTGATTTTTTGAATGTCGGCTGGAGTAAAGAAGAAGTCGCTCATCGGATGGATGTCGACAGATTCCACGACTTCGATCGATCGCTGAGATTCCACATCAAACGTCTTGATTGTGTCAATCTGGTCACCAAAAAAGTCGAAGCGATATGGA
>JBAZGL010000013.1:0-13370 GCA_041652855.1 Candidatus Izemoplasmatales bacterium | reverse complement strand
CTTGAGTCGCGACATATACTTTGGGATGGACCAACAACACACAATAACTTCCCCAATCGACAGAGATGGGTGTTATTTTCTCCCCGATCCCCTCGACCAACGCCGGCGCGTCGATGAGACAATACGGAATATCTGCACCATACAACAAAGCGATATCGACCATTTCTGAAAAAGTCAGTTCCAAATTGAATAAATGATTGACGCCTTTGATAATCGCTGCAGCGTCGGCGGAATTTCCTGCCAGTCCAGCTCCAAAAGGAATTTTTTTGTCTATCGATACTTTGATTCCTGATTCTGATAGATACTTTCTTGCCATGTGTGTCGCCACATCATGAACGATATTGTTTTGATTCGACAAAAACAAATCGTTTGAAACGATAATCGCCATCCCGGGAACGTCTATCTGTTCGATGGTCACCGTGTCATAGAGATCGATTTTGGCATTGATCATTTCCAAATCGTGATAGCCGTCTTTTCTTTTTCCCACGACATTGAGAAATAGATTCACTTTGGCATATGCTTTTTCAGTGATCATGTTCCCCACTCCTTTTCATTTATTGTATCATACATATGCACATTTTTAAACACACCCTCCCAAAATAAGATCCTTCGGCGCTTTGGACTTCGTGCGATAAATAACACCCCAAGCCATGATAACCCGGGGTGTTCGTGGTGTGTTGAATCGATACTAGACGATTAGATCAATTCATAATGCGTCATTGTACCGTGTAGATCATCTTTCTTCTCACACAAAACGGATTTCGATGATATCTTCGGCCTTCAAAGCTTCAGAGGTCGATAATACAATGCATTTTTTCTGATAATCCACTTTTTTGACGCTGCCGAATGTGAAGCGGATATACCCATCGACGTAATAACGAATCTCTATTTCTCGGCTTTCCCGGAGCGCTTGTTCAAGTTTCCAATTCAGTTCTTGATAATCGTCATCGCTGAGCATAGGCTTTTCCTTTTTGCCTAAACGATAGCGCATTTCCTCCAACAACGAGTGATAACCGACAAGGGCATCGAACGGGCTCCATTTGATGATCCCGCGATCTACATATGTGCTAGGCATGATGACCACCGATCATGTCGTTGCGCGCTTTGATGGTTGAGGCTTCGGTTTCGCTTGAGGTGCGCACGACGCTGTTTTTTCCAAAACGGATCTTGACCTCATCCATGGCCCAAAAGAGTTGTTGTTCCTTGACGACTTTTTCGACATCTTCAAACAAGCTGAATTGATAATCTTGATGGCTCGTCAAACCCGATACTCCCACGTGCACTCGGCGAATCGGATTGTCCTCATAATGTAAGTCAAACAGCTTCAAACATGCGCGATAAATGATGGATTCGTTTTGTGAGGGCTGTTCCAGACGGATTTGCCGCGCAAAACCCCCACCGATTTCTTTTCCGTACCCGATCCCGAAATGGATGGTGCGGGCTTGTTTGCGCGCGATTCTGAGACGGCGACACACATCATCAACCATCTCCAAAATAATTTGAAAAATTTCCGGTTTGTAATAATCGCGAAACAAAGTTTGGCCGGTCCCATAGGATTTGCTGACGGGCTTGAGTTTTAAACGGTCTTGCATCACGCTCATGTCGATTCCGTGTGTATGATAATAGATTTCTTCGCCGATGATACCTAAACGTTTTTTGATTCGCTTGACATCTGCTTGAGCGATGTCTCCCACGGTATAAAATCCCATTTTATTGAAATGGGCCTGCATATTGTGCCCGATACCCCACATCTTGCTAAGAGGCGTGATCGGCCACAATTTCTGGGGAATATCCGCATAATCCCATTGAGCAATAAAATCCTTCTGGCTTTTTGATTCCAAATCCAAGGCTAGTTTGGCTAAAAGCATGTTCGGACCGATACCGCAACTCGAATAGACTCGAGTTTCTTTGTAGACGCGATCCATAATCATTTTGGCAATCGCGTAATCCGTCTTCTTGTAATAATCCAAATAGTGTGTCAAGTCCATGAATACTTCATCGACAGAATAAACATACAAATCTTCTTCAGCCACAAATTGAAGATATATCTCAATGATTTTCGCTGAATACTCGAGATATTTTTCCATACGCGGTTTTTGAAAAATGATTTTAAGATTTTTGGGGAGTTCGTAAATGCGACATCGGTTGGGCACGCCCAATTTTTTCAGATAGGGCGTGACCGCAAGGACAATCGACCCGCCTCCGCGTCCGTGATCTGCCACCACCAGTGGGGTTTTGAATGGATCCAAGCCTAAAAGACTGCATTCAACCGATGCATAGAAGCTTTTTAAATCGATGCACATGATGTGTTTATGCAACCGATATTCTTCCATCCTCGCCCCTCTCTTTCACTCCTTATTATACCCTCGATATTTAAGAAAATAAATGGTATTCTCTGCCTTTTATCAAAGAAAAATTCATTGACGATTTGTTAATTAAAAGCGTCCCGACATCGGGACGCCCAACTATCGATTATTGAGATTTTTGGGAAGGGTAACCGTCATCGTGGTCCCTTTTCCTTCCGTGCTCGAAAGAATAATTTCTCCTTGATACATCAAAACAATGTGCTTGACAATTGATAGTCCCAACCCTGTTCCGCCACTTTTTTTGCTCCTGGCCTTATCCACGCGATAGAATCGCTCAAACACTCTTCCTTGTTCATTCATCGGAATGCCGATTCCATTGTCCTGAACCTCGATATATACAACTTCACTTTCTTCATAGATTTTAACTTTCACCCACCCCGAATCAATCCCGTATTGAATGCTGTTTTCAATGATGTTGCGCAACAATTGTTCCATATGTTCTTGATTGGCATTATAGATAACCGCTTTGGCCTCATCTAGGAATCGAATTCTTTTTTGTGCCATAATAGGTTCCAGTGAAGCGATGATTTCATGAAGCACGCTTTTCAATTGAATCGGTGTATCTATTCTTGCGGGTGTAATGTTCTCATACTTGGATAAACTAAGCATATCGATGACAAGTTTATTCATGCGCTTAGCTTCTTCGAAAATACGCAGCCCAAGGTCTTTCATTTGTTCGGGCATAGTGATCATTCCCGATGTCATCAACTCAGCAGAACCCATGATCGATGTGAGCGGTGATTTTAACTCGTGAGATGCATTCACAAAAAAATCGCGCTTGAGAATCTCAATATTCTTCATGGCCGTCACGTCGGTAAAAAGCAATACCATTCCGGGTTGTTGATCCCAACCCGTTTCGGTATAAGATGCAACGACTGAATAATAAGACTGATTGACTTCAACAATCAACGTTGCGGTTCCTTTGATTGAATAGGCTTTGTCAATCACCTGATGAATTTGAAAGTTCAAAAACAATAACTGATGATTGTGAAAAAGATGGATTTTCATATCAAATGAAAACAGTGACCTCAAATGACGGTTGACAAGAATGACATTACCTTTGGCATCTAGTACACAGAGTCCTTGATTCATATATTCTAACAAGAAATCGGTTTTTTGCTTTTCTAGAGATAATGTCGTTATATTATCAGAAATAAGCCGGTTAATCTCGTTGATTCCAATAAGAATTTCATTGATCTCAGGATAATTGGTTACCGGAAGCAGTTCATTGTATTGCCCCAGAAGTACATCGCTCATGATGGTGTTAAGTTTGGTAAATGGTGTCATCGCACGTCTCACCATAAGGGAACTGAATACATATGCGAGCAATGATATCGCTCCTGCCAACCAAATCGATAGGCCGATAAAATCATTGACAAACGGCATGATGCTACGAGAGGGAATGGCGATGCGGATATATATTGCTTCTGAGGAGAGTGAAGCCAGGTACATCATCTTTCGCCCCAAGGTCTGTGATGTGCGAACATATACTCCCCCCAAATCCTGAAACTCAGGACGATTAAGATGGTTTTCGAGTTGGTCAGCCAATGAATCCGCCAGCACGTCTCCTTCTATGTTCACGAACGTGATTCGAATATAAGATTCAATCGCCGCATACTTCTCAATTATTTCGAGTTCAGAGTTTCCCGAAAGATAATCTATCTTTATGATTTCTAAAAAATAGCGGAGATTCATTTCGGTTGCTTTATTTAAATTGTTTTGAACAATGAAAATAGATCCAACCAAAAAAGTCAACAACGCTGACAAAACGATGAGAACAGATTGAACCCCAATTCGTCTTTTCATAAGACAAAACGATATCCTGCACCCCTAATTGTTTGGATCGGGTCAGGTGTAACGCCCATTTGTTGAAGTTTTAGCCGAATCTCTCGAATGTGCACATCCACAGTTCGTGTTTCGCCAAAATACGCATATCCCCATACCTGGTTCATGATTTCGGCGCGAGATAGGGTTTGATTCGGGTTGTGAGCCAGAAGCGTCAACAATGAAAATTCCTTATCGGTCAACGTCACTTTGTGACCCCGAAATGCACATTCGCGAATTGAAGGGTTGAATCGCAATTCTCCCACACCAAAACTATCTTGTTGAAAATGATCGGTCTTTCTTCGTAACAAAGCCTTGACACGACTGATCAACTCCAAAACACCAAAAGGTTTAACCACATAATCGTCAGCGCCCAAATCCAGTCCAACCACCTTATCAATTTCGGCATCTTTCGCGGAAATGATGATAATCGGAATGTTTTTCGTCAAAGGATTCTCTTTCATTTTTTGAATGATCGCATACCCATCCATATCCGGTAACATGATATCCAACAGTACGAGGTCCGGCGTATCGTTCTCCATTGCAAGAAAAAAATGCTTGGCATCATCAAAGCAAATCACATCATATCCTGAATTCATCAAAGCAATTTTGATGACGTTTTGGATGTTATGTTCATCTTCCACAGAAAATACAATTGGCTTCAACATGGTTTCCTCCCTTTAAACGTGTTCTCCGGTCATAGAAAAGATGACCCATTCAGCAATGTTCACAGCATGATCACCGATACGTTCCAAATATTTGGCCACCATCATTAAATAAATAGCGTAATCGGCGTCAACCGCGGCATTTCTTAATGCATTCGCGACGTGTTTCTTGGTTTTCTCAAACAAATGATCGACCGTGTCATCGGCTGAGATAACCGATTGAGCAAGTACAAGATCCGAAGCGACAAACGATTCCAAGGCATGACGAATCATTTCCTGACACACATTCATCATCCCGAATATATCATCAACACGATAATATGTTTGCGTTTTTTCCATAAACAACGCCATCTTCGAAATATCCGCGGCGTGATCGCCGATGCGTTCCAAATCCGTAATCATCTTCAAAACCGCTGTAATTAAACGCAGATCACTTGCCACAGGTTGTTCTCGCAAAATAATGCCGAGACAATTTTTTTCAATGCTATGTTCATATTCATTGACTGCTTTATCACTGATAATGACTTGGTTGGCCAAATCTACATCGAGGCGCACAAAAGAATCAAGTCCCTCGTTGATGTGACGGATGACCAGATCGCCCATTTGTACCAAATTGAGTTTTAATGATGCCAATTCTTGATCAAACTGTTTTCTTGAAGTCACACAAGTCCACTCCTTAATATTATTATAACCCATAATGAAAATCAGATGCAGTGTTTTTATCCAAATCGACCGGTGATATATTCTTCCGTCTTGGCTTGGGTTGGCTGACGAAATATCTGCTCAGTCGTGTTGAATTCCACTAGATTACCCATCAGAAAAAAAGCTGTATAATCCGATATTCTTGCGGCTTGTTGCATGTTATGCGTCACGATGACAATGGTATAATGCTTCTTCAAATCGAAAATGAGTTCTTCGATTTTGCCTGTAGCAATCGGGTCAAGTGCGCTCGTGGGCTCATCCATCAAAATCACTTCTGGTTGCATCGCGATGGTGCGCGCAATGGAAAGGCGTTGTTGCTGTCCGCCAGAAAGCGCCATTGCGCTTTCTTTGAGACGCTCTTTGACCTCATCATATAATGCAGCATCAACCAAGGCCTTTTTTACAATGTTTTCCAATGTTTTTTTATCATTAATTCCTTGACATCGTGGTCCGTACGCAACATTATCAAAAATACTCATCGGAAACGGGGAGGGTTTTTGGAATACCATACCGACTTTTGTCCGCAATTCATATACATTATAGTTTTTCGCATAGATATTTTCACCATGAAACAATATCTCTCCCTCCACATTGCATCCATCAATCAAATCGTTCATCCGATTCAAACATCTGAGCAATGATGATTTGCCACACCCCGATGGTCCAATGAGTGCCGTCACTTGTTTGGGAATGATATTCATAGAAACATGTTGTAGCGCGGCCTTCCCATCATATGTCAATACGAGCTCGCGAACGTCAAATGTGTTCATTGTCTTCCTCCTCAAGGTAATAATGTAAAGCGTCGCGCAACAAGTTTGATTAACACATTTATGAACAGAACCACTGCCATGATAATGATGGCTACGGAACAAGCAAGTTCAAAATTGGGAACCTCTCCCGCCATAACGCTCCAAATAAATACCGCCAGCGATGCGGATTTCTCGGTGAGGATGATGTGGTCCTTGATAGCGGTGCCGACCGCGTAGATGAGCGCGGCTGATTCGCCAATCATCCTCCCAACGCTTAACAATACTGCCGACATGATTCCCGGAACCGCCGATTTGATCACAATCCTAAATGTTGTCTGCGTATGATTCGCACCTAAAGCAAGTGATGCTTTACGATAATCATCCGGCACCGCCCTCAAAGCATCAATGGTCGCAGATATGATGATTGGCAGCACCATCACCGCCAAAGTAAGTGCGCCCGAGAACAGATTTCCACCTTCTGCTTTGCTGATGCGGGAAGTGAAAGGGATGAACACCGCCGCGCCCATGAGGCCATAGACGATGGATGGCACCCCGCTCAATGTATCGATCATCTTTCTCATTGTGTGAATAAATGCGTTGTTTTTTGGCGCAAATTCGTGAAGATATACCGCAGAAAAAATGCCAATCGGCAAAGCAATCATTAAAGCAAATCCTATCAAAAGCCCCGTCGTGATGATTGCTCCACGGATACCGTTTCCTGAAGAAACCGCCAAAAGGTCGTTGATTCCTTCGTGTGTATCGAATAAGATGATGAAATTTTCGGCCTTGGTGCGACTTAATCCAATAGTTAGATCGGAAAAAATGACTTTTTCCAATGCGAGGCCCGGAAACAAACCAACCACACGCTCAAGATTATTTTTATCACGCATCATCTGTAATGGAGATTGTGCATCCACATAAATCACGCGTACCACGGCTTTTCCTTCAAAATCGACATCATCCATTAACCCCAATCCCCACATCTGTGAAAAAAAGGCGGATTCATCCAAATCATTCGGTCGAGCAAAGCCGCCCAACGATTCCGTCGTGGGCAATGAAAGATTATACGTCGTCGGATGATAATCCCCGATGAGCAAATCCCATGTCAACAACCCGACCCCGCGATTGATGATAAAACCCATGATCAAAGCCAGCACCATCACGCCGACAAGCGACATCATCGATATGCCTCCAAGTAAAAACGTATCTTTCGCCTTGCGGACACGTTGCTTCATGAGAATCGTCCCACTTTCTTCTTGAAATGCGCCAGTATAAAATTACTCACAAAAATCACCCCGATAAGTACTAACCCCACCGAAAAACGAATATCATAATCCATACCGCTTGTTTCCTTTAATCCCAATAGCATCGTCGACGTCAGTGTCCGCGTGGTTGAGAACAACATCAATGATGGCCCGCTTCCGGCATTGCCGGCGACCATGCTGACAGCGGTAGCCTCGCCAAGTGCGCGTCCCACGCCCAAAATGATGCCGGTGAAAATTCCTGGCTTTGCAGAAGCCAGCGTGACTTTTGTCATGGTTTGAACTTTGGTTGCTCCAAGCGCCAAAGAATGATGTTCCAAAGCGGGATCCACCGCTGAAATCGCTGCGACGGACATCATTGTGATTGTTGGATAGATCATAATTGCCAACACAATGATTGTGGTAAGTGTTGAGATTCCTCCAGCGGTTTGTGCATGAAACAACTCCGCCAATCGCACGACAGACTTGGCAATGATTCCCAAACCGAAAACCCCATAGATTACCGATGGAATCGCCGCAAGCAATTCGATGATACTCTTGAACACTCCTTGAAGTTTTTTCGGAAGAATCCGCGTGACAAATAATGCAGACGCCACCGATAACGGAACGGAGATCAAGGTTGAGAGCGCGACAATATAGAGCGTGTTAATCACAATAAAAAGAATACCGTATACATTCGGCGGAACAAACCACGTTGTCCCCGATAAAAAACTGAATGCATTGACGCGTTCCGAACCGTATACTGACGGCAGAAAAGGGGCTATCCCCTTTCGGGAAATGAACCCCACAATAAAGATGACAAACGATGCGCTCATCAAGGTTGGAACCATTAACAAGCCCTTCATGAAACGATCGCTATGCTTCATCCATATAAAACGTTTGCTTTTCTGTGTCCGTCTATTGGCTTCGGGATCAATCTTAACAATCAACGCAGCTTCCTCAAATCGTCTTAGGGATTGAGGGATGACCAAAGCGTTTTGTCGCCAGAATATACTTTTTTCGCTTCGGACTTGGTGATGGAATCGATTGCCGTGTTGGCTTGGTTGACCACAAGCACTACCGCGTCAAAGCAGATGAATCCGGATGTTCCTTCATCTCCGCTTTCAGAAGATTTGAAATCTCTGGATGCGAACCCAATATGAAGTTTATTCCCGCCATCAGCTTCACTGCCTTGGGTACGCTTATAAGCGTCTCCCGATCCGGTATGGTTATGTTCGGCGATAAAGTTCCCACATTTTTGACTGAATTCCTGACTCAAAGCTTTGGCAACGGACTCGACAGATGTTGACCCACCAAAGTATATCGTTACATCTGAATTATCCTCTAGGCAAACAGGATAAAGACTCTTAATATCATCCCATGAAGGCGTGTTTGCTTCCACCGAAATGATTCCCGCTTTGTTTTGAATCGTCGCAATCCCTTCGATGGTCGTCATGAATGCCACGAACGCTTCGACGATTTGTCGTTCTCTCTCCATGCCGCTCCAATGGGCGCGTGTCATATAATTGAACGGGCGTTTCAATGTATAGGTTCCATTCAATACATTCGCTTCAGTTGCGGCAACCCCATCGAACACAAGCCCTTTGAGTCCTGATGTTTCCAGGGAAGCCAAAGAAATATAGCCGATGCCATAGATGTCGTTTTTGACAGAAGTAATCATGCTTCCGTTCCCATCGACTTCGACATAATTTGCGACTAACACTCCATTGCTCGTAATCGCATCAGAAAAATCAATCCCTGTAAAAAATGCATCCCGCGTTCCTGAAGTCGTATCTCGTGTATACACTGTAATGTTTCGCGATGCATCAAATGAAAATGCCGTTGTATTGCCTCCGCATCCGATCATCGTAAATACCAATAACCCCATCATTCCTAAAAGCAATTTTTTCACACTTAAATCCTCCTATATTTTTCTCGACTCCAGTATAAATAAAAAAAACACCACTCGACACCGTGTTTTTGTTAAGAAATGTTAAGAATTGGTAATGAAAAGGCTTGCCCAATCTGGACAAGCCCTTATAATCATGAAATTATTTTCTGTCGTATTTGGCGAAAGGATCATCGTCATCAACCCATTTTTCTTCTTTTTTTGCTCTTCTCATCACGACTTCTTTGGGTTCCACCACAATCGCAATAATAAAGTAGGCGATCAGTCCTGTTCCAGCAAACAAGATCAGAATCAACCAAATCACGCGAATCAAGGTCACATCTACATCAAAATAATCTGCAAATCCGGAACACACGCCGAATATTTTCCCATTTTCCTTGTCGCGATACAATCTTCTTTTCTCCATATTCTCACCCTTTCTCCCATATTGTAGTGTGATTATCATCAGAAATCAAGAAAAAATCCTCTAAAAAACAGAAATGAATCGTGTTGCGCTGTGGTGTCATTGTGCTTCGCCTTCTCCAAATACGCGTTGATAAATCGTATCGACATGTGTGGCATAACCATCATATTGAAACCATTCAGCCATCTCGCTTTCAGAAAAATGTGGCGCGATTATTTTGCATTCAGCGATTAATTGCGACAAATGGATTTGTGAGGTATAACTCTTTAATGCCAACGGTTGAATAAGATCATACGCTTCCTCGCGGGATTGACCTTTATCAATGAGAGCAGTCATGATTCGTTGCGCAAATATAGCCCCGTGGGTCAAGTGAATATTCTCTTGCATCCGTTTCTGATCTACTTCTAGTTCGTTAAGTACAGATGTATAACGATGTAACATATAATCGATCAAACATGTAGCATCAACCAAAATAATGCGTTCGACCGATGAATGCGAGATGTCGCGTTCATGCCATAGTGACACGTTCTCATATGCAGGAACCATATAACCTCGAAGCACGCGCGCCAACCCACAGATGTTTTCACTAGAAATGGGGTTGCGCTTGTGAGGCATGGCGGAAGAGCCTTTTTGCCCTAAAGCAAATGCTTCTTTGACTTCTGATACTTCTGTTCTTTGCAAGTGGCGTATCTCTGTGGCAATTTTTTCCAACGAAGCGCCGATAAGCGCGATCGTCGCGAGGTAATACGCATAGCGATCTCGCTGCAATGTTTGTGTGGAAATATTGGGTTGTCCCAAACCAAGCGAACGCAAAATGATCGTTTCAATCTCTGGATTGATAAACGCATAATTGCCTACGGCCCCACTGATTTTCCCGACCTCAACGCCTAAAGCAGCATCGTTGAACCGCTTCAAATTGCGTTGCATTTCATCATACCACAACGCCCATTTCAACCCGAAAACGGTGATGTCTGCGTGGATGCCGTGCGTTCTTCCGACACAATAAGTCTGTTTGAATTCATAGGCGCGTTTTTTCAGAACACCCAACAATATTTCAATATCCTCGCGGATGATTCGATTCGCTTGAACCAATTGCACACCGTTTGCCGTATCGACCACATCGGTCGATGTCAAACCATAATGAATCCATCGCTTCTCTTCACCCAAGGTTTCACATACGGCTCGAGTAAAGGCGATGACATCGTGTTTGGTTTCTTGTTCTTGTTCATGAATCCGCTGGATGTTGAAGGTCGCGCGGTCCAATATCGTTTCATATGTTTTTGGGGAAACGATGCCGAGTTCACTTAACGCTTTGACGTTCGCGATTTCGATATTCAGATATGTCTGATATCGCTGTTCTTCTGACCAAATAGTACGCATCTGCGGACGTGAATATCGATCGATCATCCGGATACCCCCATCTGATTCATAAAGCACGTCAAGGTGTTTTCCATCAAGCAGGCGATGGTCATCGGCCCCACGCCACCGGGAACCGGCGTAATAAATCCGGCGTTCCTGGCCGCCAGGTCAAAAGCGACATCCCCTTTGAGTTTTCCATCAACTCGGGAGATCCCGACATCGATCACCACGGCTCCGGGTCGCACAAATGTATCATCCACATACTCGGGTTTTCCGATTGCCACAACGACAATGTCGCTGTTTCTGGAGATTTCTTGAATGTTCTTGGTTTTGCTGTGGCAGATGGTTACTGTCGCGTTCGCTTCCAACAGAAGCGATGCCATCGGTTTCCCGACGATCTGACTTCTGCCGATGACGCATGCGTTTTTCCCCGAAGGATCAATCGCGTATTTTTTGAGAAGCCGCATGATTCCCAAGGGAGTGCAAGGTAAGATTCCGGCTTGGCCTTTCACAAGTTTTGCGACATTTTCAGGCGTAAATCCGTCCACATCTTTTCGAGGGTCGATTTCCGCGATTAAACGTTCCTGATGCAAATGCTTGGGCAACGGTAACTGTAATAAGATTCCATGGACAAGCGGATCGTTGTTGAGTTTCCTAAGCAATTCGATCAGCTCAGCTTCCGAAGCGTCTGTTCCCTTGCGGATCACAGTACTTTGGATGTGTGTGATTTCTGCCGCTTTCTCCTTGCCGGAAACATAGGTTTCGCTCGCAGCATCATCACCCACAAGAACAACGACGAGATGCGGTCGTTGATTCGTGGTCCGCTCAAGCTCGAGCACCTTCATACGGACATTATCTTTGATTTCTTTCGCGAGTTGTTTTCCATCAAGAATCGTAGCCATCGTTATTGGTCCTTATGATATAGGTATTGATCGACAATCTCACCGAAATACATCGTGTGGTTGGCGGTCGTTTGTGTATAATACCGCTGTTTGATATGGGCGGGAATGTGTGATTCGATCAATGTTTGTTTATATATGACTTGACATTCATAATGCAATTCGGCTTCTCCGACAATCGGTGCAGCGACCTTTCTTCCCGGAACCGGCGTCAGTTTGCATCGATTGAACTTATCGCCATCGCGAAGCGAATACCGGCCGCAATAGGCCAAAGCTTCTTTGAGATCCGCTTGCAAGGGAACGCTGATCGTGAATGCGTTTTGCTTCTCGAGCAGTTCGTATGTCGCGCGGCAATCGCGCACCAAGGCCATGAAAATAGGTTTTCCCCAAACCACCGTGATACCCCCCCAACCAATGGTCATCGTATTCATACGATTCTGGTGCTCAGTCGATAAAAAGATACCCGAATCGATCTGGTCGAGCAATGTGGCTGCGTAATCAAATACATTGATTTCTTGGTACATCAATTATCACCCCGTCTCATATTATTATACCACAGGGCCCAAATGAGATAAAGCACATCCGGCGCGTTCGGGAATCATCAGGGAAAAAAACCCATTATTATCTCTCTAAACACGCGAAACTATGATAAAATGATATAAACATAAATGAGGTGGTTTCATGAATGTCGGCATCATCGGACTCGGCCTAATGGGGGGGTCAATCGCGCAAGCGCTCCAACAACGTCATCATATCGTCGCATATGATATCAACGAGGACGCACTCCAATATGCGATGAATCACAAAATCATCCACGAAATGTCCCGGAATCTGACGGATTTTGCCCAAAAGGTTCAGGTAGTTTTCTTGTGTTTGTACCCCAACGATATCATCACCTTCATCAAAGACCATCAGCTCGCTTTCTCTTCAAACACGGTATTGATCGAAATTGCGGGCATTAAAACCAAATTCGTGAAAGATCTCCTGCCCTTCCTTCGTCAAGATTTGGATCTCGTGATGACACACCCGATTGCCGGAAGAGAAAAAATCGGCGTGCGCCATGCCAATCCATCCATCTTCAATAAGCAGAATTTCGTCATCGTTCCCACAGATCAAAACACGCCAGAACATCTCGAGCTCGTGCGCGAGTTCGCGCGAGAAATGGGGTTTGGCACCATCACTGATCTGTCGCCTGAAGCCCATGATGAAATCATCGCTTATACTTCACAATTGACCCACGTATTGTCGCTCGC
>JBAZGL010000012.1:0-13686 GCA_041652855.1 Candidatus Izemoplasmatales bacterium | reverse complement strand
GTACCATAGTGTTTCGTCAACGTCCGATACACGATGATTTTGTCAATCACGGGGTGAAAACCTCGCAATTGGTTCAACACCGATATATCGGTCGAATATCCGGTCTTGCCTCGTTTTTGATAGGGCAACCCCAAAGATTCAAACAAGACGGTTCCGAGTTGTTTGGGACTGTTGATGTTGAAATCTTGACCTGAGAGTTCATGAATCTCAAATGTCAACGTCTCGATTCGCCGCATCAAATCACTGCCGTACTCATCGAGAATGGGTTCGGAAACCATGATGCCTTGATACTCCATTTGGGCCAGAACCTCTGATAAAGGCAACTCGATTTCTTGTAGCAGTCGATCTTGACCGAACGCCTGGTTTTTTTCACTCAAATCCGTTTTCAGCCGATAGATGGTCTGGGCCTTCTTAAGTGCATGAGAGATATAGATCTCATCATCAGGCAACTGGTATTTTGCGCCTTTGCCATAAATGGTTTCATCATCATCGGGCACATCAGCGCTGAAATATCCGCTCACTCCGCGGAAATCCTCACGCGTGAGATTCGGGTTGATAAGATAGGCGGATAACTTGAGATCAAAGACGATTCCCTTCACCACAAAATGATCCCACATCAAGGCGACTTGGAGTTGTTTGGCATCAAATACGTATTTGTGGGCATCCGAGTCTTCGAACCATGCTTGCAGTAACCGACTCTTTTGGAAAATACGATACGGCACGAACCCGCTTCCTTTTGGGCCAACCAAAGCAAACCCGAGTTTTTGCGCCGTATGGTAGTTCGTCCCGAAAAGTTCGAGATGGATGGCCATGGGAGAAGTGAGAATCCGTTTAATGGCTTCATCATCTTCGATGGTGGCCACGCGAATCATTACCGGCTGAACCGGTTTCTTCTTGTTTTGAAGCCGTCTGATAAACGACTGAAATTCCATTTTTTGATAGAAATCCACCATTTGGTCGAATTCCGGCTCGTGATAGACGAGATCATCGGGTTTCAAATCATAGGGAAAATCGACGGCGATAGTCGCAAGTTCTTTGGAAAAACGCGCCTGGTCTTTGAATTCAAGCAAGCGCTCCCGGAGTTTTCCTTTCATTTCCTCGGCATGTGACAACACATTTTCCAAGGTGTCATATTCTTGAAGCAACTTCACCGCAGTTTTGTCACCGATGCCCGGGACACCGGGAATATTGTCTGATGGATCACCACACAGGCCTTTATAATCCGGCATCTGGTCCGGGCGGATGCCCAGCTCTTCCTTCATCACATCGATGGTATATCGCTTGGCTTCGCTCAAGCCTTTCTTGGAAACGAGTTGATGGACATTCTCGTTGATGAGCTGCATCAAATCATGGTCGTTACTGATGATGAGGATCTCCGAAAAATAATCCTTGAAGTGCTTACATGCATAACCGATGAGGTCATCGGCCTCATAGGGTTGCTTTTCCTGATGCATGATATTGGCTGCAGCCAAATACTCTTTCATGAGCGGAAACTGCATCACAAGGGGGTCGGGCGTTTCTTTCCGGGTGCCTTTATATTCGGGATAACGCTCATGCCGCAAGGTTTTTCCGGGCGCATCGAGCGCAACCATGAGATGCGTAAATTCCATCTTGAGAATCGACTCAATGGCCATTACAAAGCCATAGATGCCGTTCGTATAAACGCCTTGGCTGTTCTGCATCAGATTACCGGAAGCAGCAGTCGCATAATATGAACGAAATAATAGATTGTTGCCATCGATTAAAAGCAGCCTTTTCATGCCTTCACCCCACATGTGCCCATATTGTACCATAGATCAAGAGAAAAATGCACAGTCAGAGCGCATTCAACTCGCTAACATCCTAAGCTGTCAATCTCGGTGGATTCAGTTTTTCTATCAACAAGAGACCTTTGAGAATCAACGCTTCATCCAGTATCGGCTTCTCGCTGAGAAAAGGATGAAGCAATCGGGCGTGTCCCCCCGTCATCACAACGGTCAATTGAGGATTCTTCACCTTGTTCTTGATTCTGGATATCATGCCGTCAATCATCGCCGCGTGACCGAATATCAGTCCGGACTTGATGGCATCGGTCGAATTCGTTCCCAAAACCTTGGTCGGTGGTTCGAGATCGACCTGAGGCAAAAGCGACGTTTTCGTAATCAAGGCGTTGCGACTCGTCGTCAAACCCGGAGCAATGACCACACCTTTGAGGTTCATATCCTCGAGATACGTGAATGTCGTGGCGGTGCCAAGGTCGATCAACAGACATGTCGCTGCATATATTTGGGTTGCGGCCACGCTGTTGGCAATCAAATCGCCTCCGACTTCACGAGGGTTATCCGCATGGATCCGGATACCGGTTTTGATTCCTGATGCCAGAAAAAGCGGCGTAATCCGATGCGCCTCATAAAAATATTCACGGAAGACTTCGTTCAATTCCGGTACAACCGAGGAAATCACGACACGTTCGACCCCTTCCAACAAAGGTTTGAGTGTCAGCGAATACTCATCGGCAGATTTGTTTTTTTCTGTGTTGATGCGATAAATCTTCCTGAAGTTTTCACGGTCTTCGGAAAGACCAATGGCAATGGTCGAGTTGCCAATATCAATCAATGCGATCATCTCTTACCCCTCGATTTCTTGTTCTTCTCCTTGAGAATGATAATAGCGCGCGATACGGAGAAAAATCGTTCCACCCACTGCGGCAGCGAAGCCCGCTTCTATCAATCCGGCAATAGGAACATTGTAGGTGATAAGAAATGTCACATAGGGTCCGAACGACTCAAAGAGCGGTTGGTTCATGACGATGGCGAAGGAAGTCCACAGCATAGTCAGAACCAGAATCGTATGAATCAGTGTCAACAACAAAAAACTGACGGCATAGGCAATATATGCGTTTTTGATCAATTTTCGGATCATCACCGTGAAATCATAAATGATGAATCCGAACACCAGTCGTGGCAGAATCGCTACCCACGGATAGACGAAGAATGGGCTCGCGTAAACAAAAGCCGCGATGTTTGAAATGACGCCAAAAGCAAGACCGATCAAGATGCTGTTCTTTCGACCCATCAAAGCTGCCCCGATGATGACGGGGATGTGGATGAACGTCGCTTCGATATTGGGTCCGATTTTGACAAAACCGATGGAACTCCCGGGAATCGCCGGGTTCGGAATCAAACCCAACATGGCGATGATGGCGATGAACATCGCCAACAAAGTCATCTCACGGATTCGTTCCTTGTTGCTCATTGATGTTTTATTCATTTTCTTCTTCCTTTCCAAGCCGCCTTCGGCGGTCTCATAAGAATATATCTATAGATCAACCGTTATGTTTGATTTCGGCGATCTTCAGATGATCGAGTTCTGATATCAGCGCAAGGATGATGTTCTTAACCGCATGATAATCATCGATGTGGATCATGGATGTGGTGGAATGGATGTAACGTGCCGGCATGCCGATAGTGCAGACGAGCACGCCATCATTCGCCAGTTGAACTTCTGCCGCATCGGTCCCGCCAAGAGACCTGTAGTATTGAAATGGGATTTGGTGCTTCAGTGCCGTCTCCTCCACAAAACGCGCGACACCGCGATGCATGATGCACCGCGGATCATAGAAGCGAATCATGAACCCTTTGCCGAGGGTTCCTCCGACTTCCGATTTCTCGAAAGTGTCCGCACAAGGCGAGCAATCGACCGCAATGAAGAAATCCGGACGTATCATATGGGCTGAAGTCCGTGCGCCTCGAAGTCCGACTTCTTCTTGCACATTCGCGCCCGCAAAGAGTTTGCATGGAATCTGCTGTCCCTGCACGCTTTCCAAAATGTCGAGCGCCATGGCCGAGCCGAAACGGTCATCCCATGCTTTGGAGAATATCTTTTTCCCGTCTTTTGACACTTGATAATGATTGTTAAAGACGATTTGTTGCCCGATTTTGATTCCGAGTTCCATCGCGTGTTGTTCGGAATCCGCGCCGATGTCGAGTAAGAAATCCTCGATATGGCTCGGTTGTTTGCTTTGTGGGTCCCTCAATAAATGGGGCGGCTTCGCACCCACGACTCCGGGAACAAAGGAGCCATCATCCAAAACGACATTCATATGTTGCGATAACATGACGGCCGGTGTAATGGAGCCAATCGGAATCATCTTGATTTGCCCTTTATCGGTGATCTCACATACCATCGCGCCCACTTCATCCATATGTCCGGCAATCATCACTGTCGGCCCGTCGGATGTTTCGTTATAGGACGCAAAAATCGATCCGAGATTATCTTGATAGAATTTCTGGGTGTACGGTGCCATTTTCTCTTTCAGATATGCGCGCACATACTTTTCGTGTCCCGCCACGCCGGGCAATTCTACAAGATCTCGATAATATGATTTCATCATTTTCTCCTCTTTCTCCACGCTTCAAGTTCATAGATAGGCTTGTTTTCTCGCACAAATTTCTCCTCAAATTCAGTCATCACATCATCATCCGACGCATTGCGGTGACGATCAAGATCCATATGACAAATCCAATAATCCGGGTCATGATTGATCGATTCAAGCGAAAATTGAAAAAGCCCGAAATTGTCTGTGCGCACATGAAGCACGCCTTCATCCTGAAGCACATCTTTGAATAGCGTCAAATAACTGCTTGCGGTCAATCGCCTTTTTGCCTGACGCTTCTTCGGCCATGGATCCGAAAAATTCAAATAGATTTTTTGAACTTCTCCGGTTGAGAAGATGCTTCTCAGCTCCACGGCGTCAAGCAAGACGAGTTGGACGTTCCTTTGTTCAATCTGACAAACCTTTTCCAAAGCCCGAATCAAGACCGAATCATACTTTTCGATGGCGATGAAATTCACATCGGGATACTTCTTCGCCATTTCAGTGATGAATTGCCCCTTGCCACAGCCGATTTCAACATGAATCGGGTGTTGATCCCCGAAGTGCGCATGCCATTTTCCCCGAAGTGCCCCCGGTTCAGAAACCACCCAGCGAGGATGCGCCTCAAGCATACTCGAAGCGCGCGGAATTCGTCTCAACCGCATGTTTACTCCCGTCCCGCAAGGGACACGATGCTCTCAGCGTATATCGCCATCGCCAAAACCATCTCTTCCAGATCGAGGTACTCATTTGGTTGATGGGCAAGATCCAAGGTGTTCGGAAATGCCGGACCGAAAGCCACGGCTCTTTTCAAAGTGCGCGCATACGTCCCGCCACCAATGGTGATGATGGGCGAAGTGCGGTCATCGGTATATTTGATATATGCATCATGCAATTTTTTAACAAGAGGATCTTGTGGTGAGATGTAATGCGGATTCGACTGTTGCACCAAAGAAAAGCCAATCTGAGACTTGGCGGCCGTCTCCTCAATCTTCTTCAGGTTGCTATCTACGTCAAAGCCTCGTGGATAACGCACGTTCATGCCCAAACGATAGGCGCCATCTTGTACTCGGATTATCGCTGTGTTCATCGTCAACTCCTTCATCTCCGAATCGAAGTGAGCGATGCCGAGTTTATCACCCAGGTGATCGAATGCGAGGTAGCGATCGATCCAATGGATCAACGGATGGTTCGTATGCTTTCGCAAGAAAGCAGCCATCAAAAATATCGCATTGACCCCCAGATGCGGCCAAGCGGCATGCGCGTTCTTGCCAAACACGACATAGGTGTCACCACTCACATGCCCTTGAAGTTGATATTCCTCCAAGTAGGCTTGAAACGCTTGAGATACATCCTTTTTCAAGACCGCTTCCGCGCGATCCGGAACCACATTATATCGTTCTCCCGCAATCAAAGACGCGATCAAATCATCATCATAATCACCGAAGAAATCGAAACTTAACGAGCCTTTTTCAGCATAAATGAGCGGAAATTCCGCATCGGGCGCAAATGCCAGATCAGGCATTTTCTCATGTTTCAAGTACGTCTGAATACAACGCATTCCCGACTCCTCGTCACAGCCCAAGATCAAACGAACCTTTCTTTGTAAGGGGATTTTTGCCTCCTGGACCATTTTCATGGCCAAATACGCAGCGATTGTCGGCCCCTTGTCGTCCATCGCACCACGGGCGAAGATCTTCCCTTCCTTCATCACTGCGGCAAACGGATCCGTATCCCACTTGCCACCTGCCGGGACGACATCGAGATGCCCTAGAATTCCGAGGATTTCCTCCCCTTCTCCCATTTCTACATGACCTGCATAATGCATGATGTCTTTCGTGATAAAGCCATCGTTTCGAGCAACCTCGAGCATCCAATCCAAAGCCTCGCGGATGGGCTTGCCAAAAGGCGCCTCCACGTCTTCCGGACGATAAGCATCGAGAACGGTCGGAATCCGTAAGAGCGCTTGTACGCGTTCGATGTATTCTGCTAAATATGTCCGTGCGATTTTCAACCAATCCATGTCATTCACTCCATTCTGATTTCTATTGTACCACAACGAGAAAAAAAGCGAAAGATATCGCATATTCCTTATGTTACGAAGGGGACATTTCCGAGATGTATTTGACAAATATTCATTTGTGGGTATAATGGTGATAGTAAGAAAAAAATGTAATCTCTATTGGAGATTCCCCATAAAAGGTGCTGTGACATGATCCGCAAAATCCACATGAAAAATCTGACTTGTACCAACTGTATCGCCAAAGTCGAACGGCGCACCGCAAGGCTGCCGTACGTGAACAGTGCGAGTTTCAATTTTGTCAACCAGACGCTGCTCGTTGACTTTAAAGATGATTATAACGAAGCGCAAGCCTTGAGTGAGATCAAGGCGATTGTTGATGTGCTTGAAGACAATATCGTTACCCACTTCGTCGAAGCCATCCCTAAAGAAAATCGCTCCTCGTTTCTTCGCGAGTACGCCTTCGTTCTCGCCGGTATGATATTGATTCTGCTTACTTTCTCAGCCTATCGCATTCCTCAAGTCATCAATTATATCTTCGACACCCACCTCGTTCTATGGAAACAATGGGTCACGACCATGCTCTACTGGTTTGGTTACGGCCTTTTGATTTCGAAACTGATGCTCCTTCAAATCAAAGGAATTCGCAATTTCAACTTTTTCAATGAAAGCACATTGATGATTATCGCCACATTCGCTGCGATGTTCATCGGTAAACATGAAGAAGCGATTGCCGTTGTCGTCTTGTATTCTGTCGGCGAGTATTTCCAATCAAAGGCTGTTCGCAAATCCAAAAATCAGATTTCAGCCCTCATGGACCTGAAAGTGGAATATGCGAATGTACTGACCGCTGAAGGGGTCATCATCAAAGAGCCCTCCTTGATTCAGGTGAACGATGTCATCATCGTCAAAAACGGTGAGCGTATCCCCGTCGATGGCGTCGTCATCAAAGGTTCCACTAGTCTAAATACCAGCGAGTTGACCGGTGAAGCGAAGTTGCAGACCGTGGATATCGGTGACCATGTGCTCAGCGGAAATATCAATGTCGGCAACGTCATCCACATTCAAGTGACTCGAGAATACGAAAACTCGACGCTCGCAAAAATCATCAACCTCATCGAAAATTCAACGGTCAAAAAGTCAAAAACCGAAATGTTCATCTCTAAATTCGCGCGGATTTACACTCCGATTGTCGTCGGTCTCGCGGGGTTGCTCGTTCTTTATGGCCTAATCTTTGATCCCACGAACGTCACGACCACGACAGGCTACATCTATCGCGCAGCCATCTTTCTCGTCATCAGTTGTCCTTGTTCGCTCGTGTTGTCGGTTCCACTATCGTATTATGCCGGAATCGGTACGGCAGCGAAAAACGGAATCCTCTTCAAAGGCTCTGCATTCCTCCACGCACTGACTGACGTCAAACTCATCGCTCTGGATAAAACCGGCACTTTGACGCATGGCGCATTCTTCGTGCGAGAATACACCGACCTCGAGACCGTCCGTCTCGCCGCTTCCATTGAACAGTTTTCCACGCATCCCATCGCACAATCGATCGTAGAGTTCAATTCACTCCCCCTTGAAACCGTCACCAACATCCAGGAAATTCCGGGTTACGGCATCAAAGGCACGATTGGCGAGAAAGTGATTCTCGCAGGAAGCAGACGCTTCTTGGAATCGGAAAACATCCACGTCAATGAAAACAAACTCGCAATCGGATCATACACCTTTGTCGCTTTGGATGGAACATTCATAGGCTCGATCATCGTCAAAGACGAGCTGAAAGACACATCAATCGAAACCGTTCGCGACTTTACCAAACGCTATGATACGGTCATGCTCACGGGTGACAACGAAGAATCAGCCAAAGAAATCGCCCTGAAACTTGGCGGCATCGAGTACTACGCAGAACTTCTTCCTGAACAGAAATTGGAAGTATTCAATCAAATTCGCACCAACTCCGTCAGCCTCTATGTCGGAGATGGCATCAATGACGCACCGTTGCTCCGCAACGCCGATATCGGTGTTTCAATGGGTTCTGCGAGCGATTTGGCGATCGAAGTCGCCGATGTCATCATCATGAACAACGATATCCGTCTGTTGGAAAAAGCCATTCGCGTCGCAAAGAAAACGAGATCCATCTCCATCGAGAATATCATCTTCTCCATGATCGTCAAAATCGCATTCCTGATCCTGTCGACCATCGGTCTGATGTGGATGTGGCTTTCAATTTTCGCCGATGTGGGCGTCGCCATCCTCTGCGTTTTCAATGCTTTGCGTATCATCTATCAAAAGAAGTATTTGCATATGGACTCACAAAACGACATCACATAAAAACTTCCCGGTCGACGACCGGGAAACTTTTTTTTGATTCACTAAATTGTATCCTGTTTATGAAAAATACGGCAACGCTCTACTTAAGATGCCGATTCTATGAGTTGACGGATAATCGAGTAGGATTTCTTACCTTTGCGGATCACGTAGAAGATGCCTTCGATGGCGTCTTTCTTCTCCAAAATATAGCTCACATCCGTGATTTTTATCCCGTTTAACGTGATGGCTCCCGAACTGATGAGTTGCCGGGCTTCCCGCTTCGAAGGCGCGATTTTGGCTTGAATCAACGCTTCCACGATATCGATGGCGGAAGCGATCTCCAAATTGATGAGGTCTTTGCACGCCATTTCGATCATGCTCGCGGGAAGCATGTGTATCTCTCCACTGAATAACGCTTCAGATATTTTCTTCGCTTCAATGTACTTATCTGAACCGTGGACGAGTGTCGTCACCTCTTGGGCGAGGATTTTCTGTGCCATTCGCTCATGAGGGGCGTCGATCAATGCGCGTTCAAGCGCTTCGATCTCGGACACGGAAAGAAAGGTGAACTGTTTGAGGCGCGAGATGACATCCGCATCCGCTGTATTGATCCAAAACTGATAGAACTCGTATGGAGAGGTCCGGACCGGATCAAGCCAGACATTTCCTGATTCGGATTTCCCGAACTTTGACCCATCCGCCTTCGTCACGAGTGGGAATGTGAAGCCGTATGTCTTGCTTTGAATCCCGTGAATCTTGCGAATCAATTCCATCCCGGAAGTGATATTGCCCCACTGGTCTTGACCGCCAATCTGCAATTGACAATGGTGGTTGGCGAAAAGATACTCGAAATCCCATGCTTGGATGATCTGATAAGCGAATTCGGTAAATGACAAACCCGTCTCGATTCGTGATTTCACGGATTCTTTGGCAATCATGTAAGATATGTTGAAATGCTTGCCAATATCGCGCAGAAACTCGATCGCGTTCAACCCCGACAACCAATCGTAGTTGTTGACGATACGTGCGTTTGGGAGCAGTTGTTTGACTTGTCTGATGATGCCGTCCGCGTTCGTCATGCTCTCTTCGATTGATAGCAACTGACGTTCGTTTTCTTTAAAACTCGGATCACCGATCAATCCCGTTCCGCCACCGATGACAAGAATGGGACGATGCCCATGTTGTTCTAGGCGCTTCGCGACGAGATAGGCCAAAAGATGGCCGATATGCAAACTATCCGCCGTCGGATCTGCGCCGAGATAAAATGTGAGTTGGCCTTCGTTCAATTCCTTTTCAAGTTCCGGATCCGTGATCTGGTATTGCAGACCCCGCCACTTTAATTCTTCCACTAAGTTCATCATAAAAACCCTCTTTCGTTCGTAATATAAAAATCGCCCTTGTCAAAGGACGATTGATTCACCGCGGTACCACCTTAATTCACCCCTTGGGGTGCGCTTGAAAGATAACGGATTCACCGTCTGCCATGGCAGATGCTCCTAAGTGTAATTCGAATACGGTTCCTTTCGGTTCGCACCAACCACCGAATCTCTGAACAAGGGCGACTGTATTCTACTGGACTTATTCTTCGCTGAATTGAGTTGTCGAGCGTTCGATAATGCTATGCGGCAAGACATTGAACTTGATGTCGATCGGCTCGCCATCGATCTCTTTTTTTAGCAAAGCCATCGCTTTGGCACCGATGTCGATGATCGGAATATCTACTGTCGATAGTTTCGGTCGTGACAACGAAGCATATTTCGTATTCTGGAAGCCATAAACCGAGATATCTTCCGGAATCCGGCGATGATGTTCGACGATGGCGTTCACAAAACTGACAGCGATCGAATCCCGAACCGCGACAACGCCATCGATTGTCACGCCTTCTCGGAACAACTCGTTGAAATGAATCGTATTCACGGAAATATCACCGCTCGTGCGCACAACCTTCGGTTGAAGCCCCGCTTCTTTGATTGCTTTGAGGTAACCCTCTTCTTTGAGATCGTTCACCATGTATTTGCGAGCGGTAGTCAATAGATAGATATCCTTGCGTCCTTCTCCGATCAAACGCTTGGTGAGCTCATATGCTGCCTTGAAATAATCGATACATACCGTTACGAGCTTGTTGTCATAGGGATAAAGCGTATTGGCAAGCACGATGGGCACTTTGTATTCCTCTTGGATCGTATTAAGCAAGGTATATTGGTCTTCATTGATCTCGTCATTCAAATAGAGAATGCCATCGACCTGACTTGCGACGACCTCTCTGAGAACTTCAGGCTCATCGGAAATTTCGTCTTTCATGACGTAGATGAGCAATGAGTAACTGTATTTACGCGCTTCAACCGCAATGCCATTCAACATCTCGGCGACGGATGCACGCGACATATCCGGTACGATCACGCCTACCGTCGTGCTCTTCTTGCTCGCGAGTCCTTTCGCGAAAGCATTGGGTTTATAGCCGAGTTCCTTGATCACACGCAAAACGCGTTCCCGGGTTTCCGGCTTCACTTTTTGCGGATTATTCAAGGTTCGCGAAACGGTCGCCAATGATACATTCGCCGCATAGGCAACATTATAGATAGTCGCTTTATTCATATTGATCCCAACCCTTCACATCCTCATTCTTGATGATATTGTATCACTTATGTAAGCGGTTTTCAATGTATATGTCAGAAAATGTAAAAATTTTCATTTTTGTCATGACTGTGCATGAATCGCCGAAAAAGGGCTTCATCGGTGGAAAAACAAAAGACGATTCGCATACTGTCAGCGAATCGTCTTCAGGTTTTGACTAGCGTCTTTCCTTGATGCGCGAGGCTTTTGCGGACAGGCCACGGATGTATCCGAGGTGTGCGCGTCTCACTTTGCCGAATCTGGCAACTTCAATCTTGTCAATGACGGGTGAATGCACCGCAAATGTGCGTTCCACACCAATCCCATAGGAGATCTTGCGTACGGTGAACGTTTCGCTCACGCCGCCTCCTTGACGCTTGATGCATAAGCCTTCGAAGATTTGGATTCGCTCGCGGTTTCCTTCTTTGATCTTAACCGATACTTTGACGGTGTCTCCGGGACGAAACGCAGGAATGTTGTCTCTGATGAACTCCTGTGTGACTTGAGCGATGATTTGCTGCGACATGTGGGTCAACTCCTTTGTTTGGACCTTCATTCATAACAAGTGCCAGCGGAATAATAGGTGATATATTTCATTCTTACAGCGGAAGTCATTATATCATAGATCGCTTCTGAAATCAATCTTTTTTATCCGCATTTTTCAGAAGATCCGGCCGCCGTGCAACAGTGCGTTTCGTGGCTTCTTCTTGACGCCATTTCTCGATTTCTTGATGATTTCCACTCAATAAAACATCCGGCACTTTCAATCCTCGAAAATCATATGGGCGTGTATATTGGGGATAATCCAATTGTCCTTCATAGAAAGAATCCTGTTGAAATGACGCCTCGTTTCCTAAAGCGCCCGGCAACAGACGAACCATCGCGTCCATGAGGACCATTGCCGGAACTTCGCCCCCTGTCAACACATAATCGCCAATCGACATCTCCGCGTCGATAAAGTGGCTGATTCGCTCATCAAAGCCCTCGTAATGGCCGCATATCAAGATGATATCGCGTTCCTCGATCAGCGACTTCACTGTCGATTGAGTCAAAGTAGCTCCTTGTGGCGTCAATAAGATTTTCATCGCTTCTTGATAGCCTTCAATACTTTCGACGGCTGCGACAATCGGCGCTACAGATAGCACCATCCCCGCACCACCGCCATAGGGAGAATCATCGACTTGATGGTGTTTGTTTTGGGAAAACAAACGAAAATCAAGAATCTCGATGGAGACAAGTTCTTTCTGAATGGCACGTTTGATGATTGATGAGGAAAGAAAGCCGTCAAACAATCCTGGAAACAGGCTCAACACCGTGATTTTCATAATAGTCCCTCCATCATCACGATGTCCACCCAACCCGCTTCAATGTCGAGTTTCTCGATGAATTCATCGCGAAAAGGAACGAGCGATTGTCTACCCTCTTCTTGCGAAATGACGAGATAATCTCCCTGAGGAAAAGTGCGGATATCGATGACATGACCGATGATTTGCGCGTTTTTCCTCACGTGTAAACCGATCAAGTCGCGTGCATGAAAGACTGAAGGATCCTTGATAGCGATCTTTCGATCATGAGCATATAACTCCAAACCTTTGAACATTTCCACTTGATTGATGTCATCATAACCTTTGAATTTAAGCAGGTCATGACTTGGCATCTGGCGATAATATTCCACTGTCAAAGGCGTATTGTGTCCGTTTTGAACCAAAAAGATCGGCTCACTGAGATATCGCTCATCCTTATAATCCGTATACGATATCACCTTGACCTCCCCTTTGAGTCCCCGTGTGTTGATGATTTTTCCGATTTTAATCCATTCCAATCGACATGCACCTTCTTTCACGATTTATGTCTCGACGCCGACTTCCCCCGCACGCTTGAGAACCCATTTGGTGATGACAGGTCCAATCAACTCATAAATCAGCGTCGCGGATAAGACGATTGCGCGAATTTGCCCCCCCATTTGGGGGTTCAATACTTGCGTTGCAACTAAACTCAGACCGATGGCGACTCCGGCTTGCGGAATCAAAGCATAACCGAGATAACGCGAAATCACATCCGGAGCATGGGTGATTTTACTACCGACATACGTGCCTAGAATCTTGCCACCCACACGGAAAATAACATAGATGATTCCAATGATGCCGACGATGCCCAAGACACGCAAATTCAATTCCGCGCCGCTCAAGACAAAGAACATAATGAAGATTGGTGGAGTGACAAAATAAATCAAACCATTGATTTCATCGTATTTCTTGCTCAAGTTGGCGAACACGGCTCCCAGCATCATCGCTGACAACAAGCCTGATCCACCGATCAAGCCGACGACATAGAGGTCGAGAAAAAGCACTGCGACGACCAAACTGATCCGATTGCCCCTTCCCGTAAA
>JBAZGL010000011.1:0-14820 GCA_041652855.1 Candidatus Izemoplasmatales bacterium | reverse complement strand
CGGTAGCGGAACATCAAAACCATCCACCCCGTCGATTCCCAAGAGCCGGCATACCGCTCGCTCGATGGTCACAGTGGTATATGGTTCTATGTGTGATAGAATCGTCGTCGCAATCTCTTCTGCGGCTTGTCGGCATTGCGCGATCTTTTTGAGATCCAAGTTGAGTTTATTCATCTGTTCCACCTTCTTCCATGACATCAAACACGGGATAATCTATCCTTTTCGCCACTAGTTCACGAAACAGTTCTCGGTCGAATCGATACCCTCGTGGCGCATAGGGGTTGAGGCAAACCGCAATCAAATTCATCGGATGCAACACCTGAATCCAATCTTTCAAATGACGAATATGTTTCATGGTGCGTCTGTCTCCCTGAAGTGAAGCGGGATGTTTGAGAATCAAATTGAAATGTTGCCATTTTCTTTCATTCAAATAGATATGCAAAAAATCGGAACTCGCCGCGCGCGGCAAATAGAGGGTGCGACAATCCTTGGGAATGGCATCAAATACCTCGCCCTGTTTCCCTACCACCGATGCATACCCTAAAGCGTGGCGTTCGCCTTGAGCGTTGATCGCGATGACTTCATCCCACATTTCCAGATCATGAAAGTCTGGATGCGCTTGCTTCAAACTCAATGTGTCAACCACATCACAAGCGTTTTGCACGACCACGTTGATGTCCGGAGACACATTTGCGCCGATGGATAGAATCACACCGTCCGCAAGAGATGTTTGTGTGAACCGCGAGAAAGCACCATCGATCAACACCTTATCTGCGCAAAGCTCCTTGAACCGGGTGATGACTCGCTCCATCGGGATATTGCTTGAAGGTCCTGCGATCAACATCGTACCACCTTCGGTGACTTCAACCAAACAGATATTGCCTATGGCCGAACGCATGTGCGTGTGTTCAATCACACGATATTTTGCGAAGGCTTGCTTTAAGGTGTCTTCTGCGGTCGCAATCAAAAAACCAGGAGCGACCCGGATTTTGGGTTTCGGAAGCTGCGTGACCTGATCCAAGTCCTCACCGTCGAGCCCAATGGATGTGACCGCAATTCTTTGTGTCCGCATTTGGGCTATGAGATGATTCATGACGGTAGTTTTTCCCGCGTTTTTGGCGTTTCCGATGAAACTGATGGTTTCGTATGGTTGGATATAATCGATTAATCGTGCGATGAGCGCTGCCTTCTTTCAAGATGACTCGGTTCAATAACCGCTTTCTCCCCGCTCAACAGAGCGCTGATTCCTTCGGTGCTCTGTTTTCTGCAATCATCACAATGACACTCGGAATCGTAGTAGGGCGGTTCGTTATAAGTCGTGATCACGCCTTCATAGTTGCGAAGTACCACTTTTCCGGGGGATGACGAGATGATATAGTTGGGCATCACCGGTATTTTTCCTCCACCTTTGGGACCGTCCACGACAAAAGTCGGTACACAATACCCACTGACATGTCCTCTCAACCCCTCAATGATCTCAATGCCTTTGGATACAGGGGTGCGAAAATGCTCAATGCCCATCGAAAGATCGCATTGATATATGTAATAGGGACGCACCCGTATTTGCGCCAAACGCGTCACGAGTTTGCGCATCGTATGGATACAGTCGTTCACGCCTCGCAACAGGACGCTTTGGTTCCCGAGCGGGATGCCGGCGTCCGCAAGCAGATCAATCGCCTTTTTACTTTCCGGCGTGATTTCATCGTAATGGTTGAAATGCGTGTTGACCCAAATGGGATGATACTTCTTCAACATCTCCACCAGCTTCACGGTGATCCTCTGCGGCATGACCACAGGGGTGCGGGTTCCGATTCGGATGATTTCCACGTGATCGATTTTTCTGAGCTCGCTGATGATTTTTTCCAAGGCGTTGTCACTGACAAGCAGCGCGTCTCCGCCCGATAACAATACATCTCGGATCTTGGGATTGTTTCGAATATACTCGATTCCCTTCTGAATGCGATCCTGGGGTGCTTGCATATCTTGTTGGCCGGCGAAACGCCGTCTGGTGCAATGACGACAATACATGCTACACATGTCTGTAATCAGAAAGAGCACGCGGTCCGGATAGCGATGTGTCAGTCCCGGAACGGGAGAGTCGACATCCTCGTCTAATGGATCAAGCATATCATACTTGCCAATATGCATTTCCTCTATTCCAGGCAAAGCTTGTTTGCGCATCGGGCAATGCGGGTTGTCTGGATCGATGAGCGTCAAATAATACGGGGTGATCGCCATGCGGAATTTACCCAGAACACCCGAGATGTTCTCGGTCTCTTCCGGCGTCAGCTTGATGTATCGCTTGAGATCGGAAACCGATGTGATACGGTGCTTCACCTGATAATGCCAATCGGCCCATTGTTCATCGGAAACCTCGGGAAAATAACGTTTCCTTCTTTCTATATATTTCTCATTCATGATGATCAAGGCGTTCATCTCCTCCATATCTTCGCAAGAAGATATCAAATAACGTTTGATTCGCGGAATAAGTTCAGGGTGAGTTCCGCATGTCCTTTGGTATATCCGTTTCCGATGATCATCGTGGCTTCGCTCGCAATACCTTCTGCGCCAAGTGCAGCTTTGGTGAATGAAGTCGCCATACTGAAAAAGTAGACGATGCCACCTGGCTTCGTGGGTAAGATGGACGAAAGCTCCGTGTTTCTGACATTGACGACATTGATTGTGACATCCGCCAACGCGCCTTGAGTCAAATCGGAAACCTTATGATAGATATCGATCGCATCTCTTGCGTCCGCTATCAAGATATCGTCGCAAACGGATAGGCGATCGAGATCATCATATTGCTCGGCATCATAGATCACGCCGATGATCCGCCCGCCAACTCCTGTGTTTTTGCGAGCTTGATACGCACACAACAGACCACTCTTGCCCGATGCGCCCAATATCAATACCGTATCGTCCGCTTGGACGAGTTTCGCAACTTGCGCCGGAGCGCCCGCCACGTCTAAAGCTGAAAGGACGAGGTGGGATGGCAAATCATGAGGGATTTTCGCAAAGATTCCCGATTCGAACAATATGGCTTCGCCTTCGATGTCCACTTGATCCTTATCAGGATGAATCGCTATGATCCGATCGATCTTCAGCGGCGTCAAAGAGAGTGAAACCAAAGACGCGATTTCATCGCCCACCTTCACATCCGCGTGGAAATCATGACCGATTTCCATCACCGTGCCCAAAAACATTCCCCCGCTTCCCGTCACGGGATTGTGCATTTTGCCTCGCAGTGACACGATCGATAAAATCATATCCTTCATCGTTTCAATATCGGAATTCGCGGCAGCCTTGATCTGCGCAAATGAGGCCGAATCAATGTTCAACGTTTTGACCTTGACACGCATTTCATTGCTTCGGATGACCATGAGATTATCAATTTGATCTGCCGATTGAGGCATTGACCCAACCGGAGAAATGACTCGATGCGTTCCGTATTTACATCCTTTATCCATGTGTACGCTCCATATTCAAGATAGTTCTTGCCCTTTGAGGCGAGGCGATCGTGCGTTGGTATCTTTTGGCAATTTGAACGACTTTCGCCACAAGCGCAGCGTTCGAAGGTGCGAGCACGCCCTTTTCAAGATAGAGGTTGTCCTCCAAGCCCACACGCACATGGCCCCCATATTGAATGGCGCATTCCGCAAGCGGAAATTCATATCTGCCGATTCCTGCCACGCTGAAAGTCGCATCAGCCGGAATGCTTTCTCTCATAAAATGAAAATCACGTGTTTCTCCCGCCATTCCGCCATTAACTCCCAATACGAAACTGAAATGGAGCGGTGCGAGAATGATCCCTTTTCGGAAGAGCCGCAAAGCGGTGTCGACGTGACCTTTCTCGAAACACTCAAGCTCATAGCGGACTTTTTTTTGATTCATGGCTTCAGCAAAATAGATGATGTCGTTTTCGGTATTCACAAAAATCTCATCGCCACCAAAATTCAGTGTGCCACAATCTAGTGTCGCCATTTCGGGTTGCAAGCGTAAAGGTTGCAAGCGCTCATCACGCTGCATGCCGATCGCTCCTCCCGTCGAGACTTGAATGATCACATCCGGTGCGACGGCTAAAATCGCATCCATGATCTCCTGATATCTTTGATGGTCTTGCGTAGGCGTTCCATCATCGTATCGGGCATGAAGATGAATGATGCTTGCGCCCGCTTGATATGCTTCCAACGCCTGCGCTTGGTATTCTCGAATCGTATAGGGGACAGCGGGGTTTTGCGCTTTCGTGACTTCTGCGCCGGTAATAGCACAGGTGATGATCAGTTCATTCATGATTTCCGCTGAAGTTCCTTCGGGACGATGCATACACCTTCGGCAGTCGCAACGAGCACCGGCTCAGGCAACACGTTCGCAGCGGAAGCCGAAATTTCCGGCTTGGCAGCAATCAGCTTTCGACAGGAGAAAACCATCTTTCTGGATGTGTTTCCCGTGTGCACGATTTCTCCCGTCACTTCAAGAAAATCTCCCGCATATACAGGCGCGAGAAAATCGACTTGCGAATACGCGCGAAACAACCCTTCATCTCCATCGTTCTGGATGAGCAATGCGGTCGCAACATCACCAAACAACGCCATGATGCGTGCGCCATCGACTAGATTTCCGCCATAATGTGCATCCGTCTGTGACATTCTGACTCGGAGTGTGAATTTCATGATAATACCCCCTTCATCGGTATGACTTCATCAATGATCAGATCAGCTTCAGTTTGCGTCACGATGTCTTGAACAGTATAGTCCGGATGGACCTCTTTCAAATGCAAGCCATCCGCTTCCACAGTTATCACAGCCATCTCGGTCACGATCAAATTCGCTTGACTTTTGGCCGTGAGTGGCAATAAACATCGATTCAATATTTTCGGTTTTCCTTTATTGGTATGCGTCATGGCGATAATCACGCGCTTGGCTCCGACTACCAGATCCATCGCGCCGCCCATGCCGGGTACCCGTTTTCCCGGGACGATCCAGGAAGCGAGACTACCTTCTTCATCCACTTCCAAAGCCCCTAGAACCGTCACGTCGATATGGCCGCCGCGAATCAGCGAAAACGAAAGCAAGGAATCAATATAACTGCCACCCGGCTCAATCGTCGCCTTGTTTCCGCCGGCATTGACAAGAAACGTATCTTCTTCCGTCAACGGTCCAAGTCCGATGACGCCGTTTTCCGATTGAAACAATATTTTTTTATCGCCTTCAAGATAATCAGGAACCAAGGTGGGAATACCGATCCCCAAGTTGACCAAATCGCCGTCTTTAAGTTCATAGGCGATTCTTTTGGCGATGATTTGCTTCTCATCCATTATTGGTCCTCCTTCAAAATATAATCCACCAGCGGGTGCGGCGTGATGACACATTCCGGGTCGATGACACGTGTGAATCGATGTGGTTCAACCACTACAAGTTCGGATGCCAAAGCCATTAATGGATTGAAGTTGCGCATCGTCTGGATGTATGCCAAATTCCCATATTTGTCTGCTTCCGCTCCGCCAATCAATGCCAAATCGGCTTTCAACGGCTCTTCAAGGAGATATTTGATGCCTTTGACTTCGATCACTTTCTTGCCGTTCTCGACAATGGTATCCATTCCGGTGGGAGTCAAAATGCCACCAAGCCCCGCACCTCCGGCACGAATTCTCTCAGCCAATGTGCCTTGAGGCACAAGCTCAACTTCCATTTCACCCTCTTGCATCAAAGTCCCCACGTTGGGGTTGGTCCCGATGTGGGATGCGATCAATTTCCGGACTTGACCTTGGGCGATGATCTTTCCTACACCCAAATCCACATATCCGCCATCATTGCAGATCACGGTCAGGTTTTTCACTTGGCTTTCTGCGACGAGATCAATCAGACGCTCCGGGGATCCGTTTGCGAGAAAACCCCCGACCATGATCACCATATCATCTCTCAGCAGCGCTTTAAATGATGCTTGATTGACATAACCTTTCATCCAGAGACCTCCGAAAGGGGCGGCATGATTTCTGCCTCGCCCACGATCACGACTTCATCGCGTTGGTTCATCGCGATACAATCGAAAATGACACGGTTCTTTTCCTTGATGATTTCTTTGACTACGACCTTCGCCGTGATCGTATCATTCAAATAAACAGGTTTTGTGAATTTCAAACTCTGCTTGGTGTAAATGCTTCCGAGTCCGGGGAGTTTCACACCAAAAATCGCACTGAACAACGAAGCGACGTACATGCCATGTACAACCCGGCTTTTAAAAATGGATTTCTTGGCATATGCTTCATCTACGTGTTGTGGATTTCGGTCTTCAGTGATGGATGCATAATGATTGACATCTTCTTCCGCATATTTCTTCGTCCATGTCGCGGCATCGCCGATGGCGATATCCTTCAAACTCAAACTGATCAAGATTTCATCCTCCTTTTAAATAAAAAAAGCCGTTATATCCTGAGAGAATATAACAGCGCTCCATCATAGATGGCAGTATGGAAGCATTCGCTTCAATACCAAGAACGTGTCGATGAACCAACACCCTCTTTCGGCGATTGACCCCTTCGCTTGTCCATATCTGAGGTTCATCTCATTGCCAATGGACAAGGTACCGATCAAACGCACCTCTGTGTATCAAATGACGTATTCATTATACTTAAACATGTAAGCGTTGTCAATAATCGATCCACCGAAATCAGCGGTTGAGAACGGTTTTATATCCTGTCCAGCAGTTTCAAAAACGCTTGTGGCAGCGCATATGATCGATAGATCTCATCGAGGGTTGCCCAAACATATGGGGCTAAGTGGGAAATCATCCGAATCTGGCATCGATACACATCCATATCCCAGACGATATGCGTGAATCGATGCACGTTTCTCCCTATATGGAACACCTGTGCCATCTCGATATCGTGTATCTGTGCCCAATGCATTACACCGGCCTCGTCGAGTCGGGATTCAATGTTGGGGAATTCCCACAATCCAGCCAAAAGCCCGCCTTCGGGTCTTTTCTGAATCGCGTAACGATCCCCCCTTTGAAGCAAGAAAACCGTCATCGGAATCGTTTTGGGAAAGGGGCGTTTCAGTTTGGCTGGGTATTGCGAGATACGGTCTAGCAATTTCGCTTGGCATCGATCCTTCAAAGGACATTCCGGACATTTGGGAGAAGTGGTCGGTAGACATATGAGCGCCCCCACTTCCATCAGCGCTTGATTGAAATCCCCCGGTCGCTGGGGATCGATCAACGTCTGGATGCGCGTGTGAATGGAGCTGTTACCGGATCCGGATGGATCTTCAATCGCGAAACAACGGGAAATCACGCGGCGGACATTGCCATCGATCGCCGGAACGGGCTTCTGGAACGCAATAGAAGCGACAGCTCCGGAGATATAAGGACCTATGCCCGGTAGCTGAATTAAGCTATGGGGATTATCAGGCAAAACGCCATTGAATTGATTGACGACTTCAATGGCGAGTTTTTTTAAGCTTTGCGCACGGCGATAATATCCTAGACCTTGCCATAGCTTGTGCAGTGTCTCTTCGTCAATCATCGCTAGCGCATGAAAATTGGGAATCGCATTGATGAAACGTTCATAATAGGGAATAACCGTCTTGACCTGAGTCTGTTGCAACATGAACTCGGAAACAAGCACCCGGTACGGGTCTGTGTTCTTGCGCCAAGGCAGGGTTCGCTTGTGAGCGTCAAACCACCCGAGCAACTCCCTGGAGAAATCGTTCTGATTGATGTTATCCAAGAAACCTGACCGCTTTCATCAAGACATCGCGATCTTTAGGATAGGTGATCAACTCCAAGGCCTGAGGAAACGTAAGCCACCGGGCATCTTGTAGTTCTTCTTTTTGAATTGAAATCTCCCCTGAACGAGGCATTGCAAGAAAGAACACCACTTCCTTGTTCGCTTCATCGGGCAAACGATAGGTGATGGATTCGCGAAACCCCTCCAACAAGGTGACCTTGAGTCCCGTTTCTTCAAAAACCTCTCTCACCGCGGTTTGCGCTTCCGTTTCATGGGGTTCCATATGCCCTTTCGGGAAAGACCAATGTCCATGATTCATATGAATCAGAAGAAACGGGCGAACGCCGTCGATATTCTGAAAGATGATTGCGCCACAAGATTTTTCTTTTCTCATATTATCTCCTGATAATCAGTCTTGCCCTATATTATACAACTTTTATCCAAGTTTTTTTCGTTTTATAAGAAAAATTGTCAGCATTCCCACACCCGCCAATGTCACGAGCGCTGCTCCTGAGATGATGAAAATCAACCCGGTTGGATTATAATCTTGAAGCAACGGGTCTTGATACAACACATATGTGGCGTTTGCGGCAACAGTCAATCTTCGCCCCCCCTCAATGGTGCCAAGCGCTTCGATTCCTGCAGTATTCTCATTGACCAATAATACCCATCCGCCACCTTTAGGAAGACGGAGCCGCACATCCTTACGATTGGCGTTATGAATCACCATCAGGTTCGGTTCGTCCTCTTGATGCTCATCGCCTGCCAATGTGTAGGCAATGACTCCTTGTGATTTTTCGAATACGAATGTCAGGCGACTCGTGATCGATTGGGCGTCCGCCATTCTCAAGGATGGGTATTTCAGGCGCAAGGCAATCAACCCTTTGTGATATTCATACACATCATCCTCGGTCGCCTCTACCCTTAAATCCCATCGCATCTGGTTGACTTCATCAGGAGACTGATAACTGTTATGATCGAATCCCGCTCTACCCACCAAGGGCTTTGACCTCAAGAATTCGTCCCCCGCATGGATAAACGGCACTCCTTGAGCGGTCAGCACTATGGCATTGGCTTGTTTGACCATTGCTGGAAGCAGATCGAGATCATCGCCGTTTTCTAATGTGAGATAGATTTTGTCGTGCAAGGTGTTGTTGTCATGACACGCCACATAATTGATGGTTTTTTGCGGTGATGTATGCCATACTTTTCTCCCGCTCAAATCATTAGCGTTGACAGACGGATGCGCCACGCCTCCGACGATGCCGTATTTGACTCTCGACAGGACTTGTTCCGCAAATCTTCCTTGGACGAATCCCCCTTCTTCACGATTGAAGACCGAACCCTTGATGGCGTCTCTCACATCATCGTTGAAAGCGCCGACCCCTGGCATTTGATCGATGTTCGCTTTGCGGGCTTGAATCGTTTCTGGAAGTGGCGACTGTCCTCCCATCCACGGCTCTCCATACACCATGATCGTCGGATTAATCTCGTAAAGCACATCGCGAATCTCATTCATCGTTTCTACGTCATGAAGAGCCATCAAATCAAATCTGAATCCGGATATATTGTATTCGGTTGCCCAATAAACGAGCGAATCAATCATGAACTTGCGCATCATCGAACGTTCCGATGCTGTTTCGTTGCCTGTTCCCGAACCATTGCTGAAGGCGCCGCTTTCTGTTTTTCGATGATAGTATCCGGGAACGATGAGATTGAAGTTGCTGTCTGCGGTCTCGCCGGTATGGTTGTACACGACATCCATGTTGATTCGAATGTTGGCATCTGTAAAGGCGGAAATCACCTGTTTCATCTCTTGGATTCTCACGAGTCCGTCATACGGATTCGCCGAGTATGAGCCTTCCAGCACATTGAAATTCAAAGGCATGTAACCCCAGTTGAATGGTTGATAATCTTCATTATCCACTTTTGATTCATCCACCACTCCAAAATCGAAGAACGGCAACAATTGCACGTGCGTCACACCCAAATCAACGATATGGTCAAAACCTGTGGGTTTTCCTTGGAATGAGGTCCCAGATTCAACCAACCCAAGATATCTAGCGCGATTAACTTCGCTTCCCGTCCAACTCGCATGGCTGGTCAAATCACGGACGTGCAGTTCATAGATGATGGCATCTGTGGCATGTTCCATATTGTCTGCACGGTGATTATAGGTGAATCCGACAGGATTCACAACGGAAAAATCGACAATCAATCCTCGAATTCCATTGATTCCAGAACTTTTGGCATACGGATCGATCACTTCATGGGTCGCATTTCCGTTTGTGACCGAATACGTGTAATAAACTCCATGAAGGTTGCCTACCTCTTCGGCGTAGAATGTGCCTTTGATATCGGGAGACATATTGACGGTTTTATAAGGCGTATTCGTGCCGCCGAGCGATAATGGAGTTCCCGTATCATACAGGTTGAGCACGACTTGGTCAGAGATCGGAGCCCAAAGTCGGAACGTTGTTTTGGTTGTGCTCGGAATCGCGCCCAAATCATTACCCTCATAAGTGAAGCTGTTCGAAAACGCCTCGGAATCATAAATTCCATCATAGGTCACCGAAAATTGATTGGTCGATAAATCGCTGAAAACCGCTTCGATTACATAACTTTTGCCAAAATCAACGGCTTCCGCCAAGGTGATGGTTCCACGCGTTCCATTCATCACAATCGATGATGGAGTCAATGCGATTTCATCGGCGTAGACGACCACATCTTCCTCCGAAATGTCTTCCGTGGTGGTAAAGGTGATGGTATTCAGATCGGAAAAATAAGCGTTTTTGAATTTAGGGCTCTTGTCGGGACCGTTCGGATCTCCCAAAAACGTTCCGATTTTTAGTTCTCCTTCTACAAAATACAAATGCAAGATTCCGCCTGATACCGTCTCTGGAATATCAATATAACGGTTGCTTTCGACATCTTTTTCCTCCCAATTGCCGCGTCGGATAATAACTCCGATTTTCGTGGCATCCGGAATGATCTCGGCAATCGGGATGATGCTTAAAACACCTCCGAAGTTATACTGAGCACTTGAAGTATCCGATACAAACGGGTACGACGATCCTTCAACAGATTCAGGTTCTTCTTGCCATAACCAGACTTGCCAATTGGTGTAATCCTCTGCATATCGATAGTAATGAATGTGCACTTCAGTCACGTTGCTTTGCGCCTCAACCCTCGAATACATCAACAATGGGACTACCACGCCTAACAACCATATGATCATCAACTTCTTCATATGACTGACCCCCTCTAACTACTATATCTTGATTATAGCATATTCTCGTCATGAAGAAATCCCCTTGAAGAAAGCCTTTTCATTCTGCGTAAAACGGGAAACGGTATCACATCGTAATCACGATTGATTCCATCGACATGTGAAACTAAAAGCATATGCTAACGCGTGCGTCATGAACACCATCGGCACAGAGTGAGATATGGATCAAAATCCGAGCGCGAAGCGGTTTTGATGGCTAGTGGCTTCAAACACACCAAATCGGTAAACGGTATCACATCCAAAACGGCATTCTTCCCACGACTAAGAAAATGTAAACCCTTGCATTCATATATTGATGATGTTAAAATGAGGGCACAAAAGATCAAAAATAGGGAGGTTTTATAAGTGAAAAGATTAACGCTTTTCGTGTTTCTTTTGTTGTCGGTCATCACTATCCTCGCGGGGTGTTCTTCGGAAAAACCATTGCTCATTTGGGTTGGATCTGAATCAGAAGCTTTCTATACTCAGAAAATGAATGATTATGTCGCGCTTTACAACGCGTCTCATGAAGAGAAATTCCCGTATAGAGTCGCCGTAAAAGCCGTAGACACCGCGTCTGCCGGAGCAACATTTCTTGATGATACTGAAGCGGGGGCTGATATCTTCACTGTACCTCACGATCACCTCGGCCGTTTGATTGCTGGCGCAAGCAGCATCGCACCTGTCCAAAGCGCGGAATTATTGGCTCAAATCGAAGCCAACACTCCAGAAATATTTTTCGACTACATCAAGGGAACCGTTTTGGGAACCGAATATACCTTTGGCATTCCCATTATCGCTCAGGCGCTGATTCTTTACTATAACAAAAGCCTCATCACCGAAACCCAAGTCCAAACATGGGAAGGGATTTTGGAGGCTGCGGTCGCCGCGAACAAGCAAGCCCTATCCTTGGCGGGAGCGGATGGTTTTAACAATTCATTCTTGCTTCTTGCACGCAACGCCCAAACCCTCGAATCCTCAGTCAGAATCTATGCGGATGGAACCCTTTTAGATTGTTTCGCCTCAGGTGATGATACCGTTGCGATCATGAAATGGGGACAGAGATTCTTCACGAACCCCAATGGCGCAAAACCCCCATCAGAATCCGGGTGGGAAATCGAACTCAAAGACGGGATTTCAATCTCGATGATCGGTGGCGCTTGGCAGTTTCAAGCGGCACAGAGGGCTCTTGGCAGTAATCTTGGTGTCGCAAAATTGCCGACATTCACGTTAACATCGGCCGATGCCTATGGTACCGCGGAGGCGGGAACCGTATTTCAATCGGGCACTTTTTATGATACCAAAATGTTCGTTATGAAGAAAAACAGCCCGAGAGCCGCTTATCTGGAAGATATTCTTCTCTACCTGTCCAGTATCGAAGTTCAGGAAGAATCCTTTGACCAGGTTGCAAATCTGCCGATCTACAAAAACGCCGTATCTGAATTTTCCGGTTTTACGGGGGAAACGTTGTCCGCAAAATTGGCGAATGCGCAAGTGGACATGTTCCAGTTCGGCATTCCGCAGCCTTTCGGAAAACAAAGTGCCTTCAACATTTATTATTACTCCAAAGGCGCACCCGATCTCATTATGGAGATTCTGCGCAACACGGGCAATAACTACACGACCCACGCTCAAATCAAGGCCAAACTAGAAGTGATCGAAACGATTTGGAAGACTGGCGCTCAAAACTAATTTTACTGCGGCTTAACTCGACGAGACTTAAGCCGCTTTTTTGAAGGAGACCGTATGGAAAAACAAGCGATTCAAATTCCTCACAATCAATCCTTAGCGCGATTCTTCAAGCGGGTCGGAATGTTCTTCATCGATGCTTGGCGTGGAATCAAACAGCGCATAATTGATTTTGTCAAACGATTCAAAAATGGCAGCGTGGGCACAAAACTCTCACATGTCATCATGGGTTTTGGTAATATTTATCATAAACAGATTATCAAAGGCTTGATCTATTTTCTAATCCAAGCAGGTTTTTTGACCTTCATGATCGTGGCTCCCGAGATCAACAAAACGCCATTGGGCTTTGTGTCGCTTGGGAATCTGATCACCTTGGGAACCAACCCCGGAGATATTTTCACCGATCCCGACAATTCGATGCTGATGCTACTTTATGGCGTCGTTGCCATCGGCTTCATCGGCATGTTCCTGTTCGCATACTTCTCTAACCTCAAGAGTGCCTACTTGTCAGATCTCAGATTGCGTGAAGGGAAGAAACCCAGAACATTTAAAGAAGATATACACGAATTAATGGATTCACGCTTTCATATCACCATGTTGACGCCTGCGCTTATCGGTATCATCATGTTTACAATGTTGCCCACTATATTCATGATTCTGATCGCATTTACAAGTTATGATTCGATGCACGAATCCGGCGTACTGTTTGAATGGGTTGGGTTTGCCAATTTCCGTAGTATTTTCTCAGGAACAGGTGAAATCGCAAAGCGGTTCGGATCAGTGCTCAGCTGGACGCTCATTTGGGCATTCTTTGCGACATTCACATGTTACATCGGCGGAATCATGTTAGCGCTTCTCATCAACAAAAAAAAGGTCAAATTCAAGAAGTTCTGGCGCACGATTTTCATCCTAACCATCGCGCTTCCTCAATTCATCTCTTTACTTGCGATGCGCAATCTCTTGGGAGAATATGGTCCAATCAATTCCATGCTTATCCGGCTTGGCATTCTAGACTCGCCGGTCAGTTTCCTTGCACAGGCCAATAACGCTTGGACGGCACGAATCACCATCATCGCAATCAATTTCTGGATTGGTGTGCCCTATACCATGCTTATGACAACCGGAATATTGATGAATGTCCCCGCGGATCTTTACGAAGCGGCGATGATCGATGGCGCAACCAAGAGACAAGCGTTCTTCCATGTGACCATTCCTTATATTCTGTTTATCACCACGCCTTATCTCATCACTTCATTCATCGGCAACATCACGAGTTTCAACGTCATTTATCTCTTAACTGGAGGATTGCCGAATGTTCCAGGATATGAAGCGGGTCAAACCGATCTGCTTGTGACTTGGTTGTACAAATTGACCATTGATAAGAAAGAGTACAATATCGGTTCCGTCATCGCCATAATGACCTTTATCATCACCGCAACTGCCACGTTGCTCACCTACCGCAGAAGTAAAACCTATAAAGAGGAGGACGCCTTCCAATGAACGGACACATGCCATTGGTATCCAAGCCTCAAAAGTTCAAAAGTGTCAAAGTCGCTGAAAGATCTTCTGCCATATTATCGCACATTACCTTGGCTGTTTTGTCGATTATTTGGCTATATCCGATCGTGTGGATCATCCTCAACGCCTTCAGGGCGGAATACAACGACCAGAGCCAACTTATCGGCATTGTTGTGTCTAATTACATTCCTAAACGCTTAGGTTTGGAAAATTTCACGAATTTATTTACAAACACTTTGTTTCCAAGGTGGTTTTTGAACACGCTTTACGTTTCCACTTTCACATTCATCATTTCCACATTCATGACATTGTCCGTGGCATATGTAATGAGCAAACTCAAGTTCAGGTTCCGTCGGAAGTTTCTGAACATCGCCATTATTCTCGGACTCTTTCCCGGTTTTATGTCCATGATCGCCATCTATTATATTCTTAAAGCCTTCAATCTGACTCAAACGTTGGAAGCTTTGATCCTATGTTATTCTGCGGGGGCGGGGTTAGGTTTCTATGTCGCGAAAGGCTTCTTTGACATCATTCCCAACTCATTAGTCGAGTCCGCGCGACTTGACGGCGCTAATAATGCTCAAATATTCGGGAAAATCATTTTGCCGTTGAGCAAGCC
>JBAZGL010000010.1:9621-15198 GCA_041652855.1 Candidatus Izemoplasmatales bacterium | reverse complement strand
AGGTTGAGGGGGCGTGGTTGACCAGTTCTAGGTCATAGGATGCAGCCTCATACATGATGACCATATAGAACAGGATTCTCGCGACATGTCCGCGGACGTTGGTTGGAGGCGAATAACTTTGAGACGTCGTAGAGTAGTCGAAATATTTGTTGCCACGGCTATTGTTTTCGCTCGGAACAGACGGTTTGAGATTATGTGCATCGGTGGCTGGACTTCTTGTGGAAGCGCCCGGACGAGACACGCCCAGAAGTGAAACGGGCCAGACGTGTTCACGATCCCATGTCGAACCTGAATCCCAGTTTCGACTAACCGACGGTCCGGAATAAAGCAGGATGATATTGTTGGAATTATGGGGGTCGCGATCTGATTCCTGCAAAATCACTTTTGCATCATCATAGTTGGGATTGTAAAAGGATGCACGGACAATCAAATTGAGCGCGGCCTTTAAAGTTTCTCCGGTTTTCGATTCTGCACTTTGATAATAATCTGGAAGATGCACCGAAATATTGAAGAAGTTGAAGAGATCCAAGTATCTCACGATGATGACTTTGGAACCGTAAGTGGACATATCTATGGCATCGACCTGATATTCGTCACTGGTCAGTTCAACCACCGTTTGGGTTTCGTCAGAGTAACGTACCACCATATCGGATAAGTCGAGGGTCTCATTGATTTCATACGTCGTCTTCGAAGGCATGATGATTGTGAGTGTCCGGTCGAATAATTGTGTTGTTTGCTCAACGGTCGTTTGGGTTGTCGTGGTGATGATTGTCGTAGGAGCCATGGTGTGGGGTTGCGTCGTGATGGTCGAAACGGTTGTCGTGACATAGGTAGTTGTGAAAGTCGTTTCAGGATGAATCGTGGTGGCCGGAATCGTGGTGGGTGGGAGTGTCGATTGGATATGGGTCACCGACACCGAGGTGGATGATTCTGTCGGCTGCATGGTTGTCGCATAATGCGTTGTGATGACGCTTGTCGTGGAGGCTTCTGTGGTCGTGCGATTTCTACACCCAATAAAACCTAGTACAAAGATGAGGATGAGTGACAAACATATTATTTTTTTGTGAGTATAATTTATCTCCATGGGCAACCTCGTTTATAGAAAAGTTCACGACAGAGTATACCATAAACTGTGGTGGTTGTACACCATAATCATATGAGAAGAATAAGGGATTCAATATTGCCATGAATAACAACAGCGGCATTTTTATCGATATTCTTAGACTCTATGTTCAAGTTTATCATTTTGACCGCTATGATTGTATCAATTGTGATAAAGAGTTCGTGTACGATAATTCCATATTCACTATTGTTTTTGTCAATGATATGATATATAATAGGCTAAATCACGAGACAGTCATACCTTGGCTGTTATTCTGAAATCAGATTCTATATAAGAATGGGAGAGATTATTTTGAAAAAATTATGGTTTGTCGCACTCGCTTGTGTGTTGATGTTCAGTATTGTCGCGTGTGATAATGTGACGACACAAACGCCCACCACTTTGGCCCCAACGACAGTAGCACCCACGACACTAGCGCCCACGACTCAAGCACCTACTACGTTATTGCCCACCACGATAGCGCCCACCACTATGGCCCCCACAACAATCGTCACAACCATCGATTTGGCACCTACCATTTCCGGATTTGATGATGTGACGGTGGATCGCAAGTCGTCTCCCATCAATTTGATGGCCGGAATTACCGCAACCGATCTTGAAGATGGAACGATTACCGCAAATGTTGTAGTTTCAGGAGAAGTCAACTATAATGAGGTTGGTTCCTACCCTATCACGCTGACCGTTTCGGATTCGGCCGGAAACGAAGTGAGTGAAACATTTACTGTTCATGTGGTCGTCGGCGCGAACGAACTCGTCGTGCTGGCTGATATTGCCGAACTTGATTTGTCTGAGGAGTTGAACCTGATTACATCCGGACCCAACGGCTCATCAATCGCTTGGACGACCAGCCACCCAGACGTCATCACGAAGAAAGGCTTTGTGATTCGTCCAGGTTTAGGAAGAGATCCGATTACTGTCACGTTGACCGCACGCGTACGTTACGGGACTTTCACAGAGTATGTTCCATTCAACATTGTGGTTGAGCCCTATGATCCTGTCGGTGATGTGACCAGTACCATTCTGTTGCCTTTTGAAGGAACCTCTGAGGAATACGTGGTCGAAGATGCAACTGATGTTCCGGTGTTCTTTGTGGACAATGGTTCAGTGCCTTATATCGATGTCATCACATTTCTTAATCTCATCGATGGCGCCATCGAATCGGACTTGATCAATTTCACTCCTGTCGGTAGTGATGGTTTGAGAATTGAATACGAGGTCGAATATGAAGATTTCGACGGTTCAACCAAGACGGAGTCTTTCTGGGCTTATCTCGATTTCACGGAAAACACCTTTACAGTCAGCAATTTTTCTTTCTTCGAAAACTACATTGCTTCAACTTCTTCGGATTATGGCGAAGGATTGACATATATCGATGCGGATTACGTTGATGGCGCTGAAGTCACCATTCCGCTTGGATATTACAACTTCGACATGCTCATCCACGAAGAAGAAGAAGATACATATTATCTCATGCCGTTTCATGTCGCGAATCTTTTGTTTGCTGGAAACATCTATTATGATGTTTACTATAATGGCGACAAGCTCTGGGGCATCGACACCTTTGGTTTGAGTGGCGGAGATGAAGATGATCTCGCATTGCAACAAATAGTCCGTACCAGCTCGCTGAACTCGGAAGATGCACCGGAAGATGTCCGTTGGGCATCTTACAATTTCCTAGCATTAGCCCTTGACTATTTTTATGGTCTAAGAGGCCGATACAATTATGAAAGTATGTATTCCTTCATCTCAACATATGCCGAAGACATGTTGACCGGATCCGACGCAACATTCTATCAACGCATCTTCAACATTGCCAATGCACTCGATGACCTTCATACGTGGCACACCTTCCCTGGTGTGTATGAAGCGCCTTATGAAATTGTTCTTTCTATCACGGATTTGGGATCCAAATCGAATGCATTTTACAATAATCTATGGGCGATGCAAGATCTGTTGACAGCGAAGTTTGGCTCATATTCTGATTTGCCTCCTTACCGTCTCATTGACGATGGCAAGACTGCGATCATTTATTTGACTGGATTCACCATCGATACACCTGACGAATTCAAAGGCATCTTGGATGAACTCGACAGTAGTGTGCAAAACGTGGTCATTGACTTGTCTTACAATACCGGTGGTAATCTTGGAGCGGTATTGAGAATATTCGGATACATGACCGAAGAACCAATTGTGTATCATTCACAAAATCCCGCCGATGGTGCAAAGGTGACCTATTATATCGAAAGCAGTTATGATGCTTACGATTATAATTGGTTCGTCATGACTTCTGGCGTGACATTCAGTGCTGCAAATCTGTTTGCATCCATGGCGAAGGAAATGGGCATTGCCCCAACAATCGGGAAAAACTCAAGCGGTGGAGCTTCATCCATTGGCGCAATCTTCACCCCGGACGGGACGTGTCTGTTCATCAGCACGAATAATGTTTTGAGCACGCGGACCGGTGATCAAGAATCCGGATATGAGTATTTGAGCATCGAAAACGGAATTAAAGTGGATTATATGATTTCCACAGTTACCAACGATTATCTGGTCATCGCAACCATAAACAAGCATCAAGCGGAAAGTTGATCTGTATACACGTATCGCTATCGATGGGCTGCAATCATTTGCATGCCCATCTTTTGTTTAATGGCCTATTGTGATAGACAGCCTATTCTCCTGAAGAATCGCTATCTTTAGAGAATGTGACAAGATACCGTTTTCATGAAATTAATCTACAAGAAGTCTTGATATATTCGGATGAAAAAGGTATAATTGCCGAAAATCTGGATTTGAAGCCGCACCTGAACAAAGTTGCATTTCTTTTCCGAATATGATATAGTTTGTCCGTACTGAGTATCGTCATTTCTTAATTCAAGGTGAACTATGAAAAAAAAGCTTTATGATTTTTCCACTTCAACAGCCATTATTGTCCTGCTCGCATACTTTCTGGTCCTGTTTGTCCTTATATATACTATTTGCTCCTCTCCCCATCCCGGATGGTTTGTCATCAGTCTGACGGCTTTCTTGACTGGGACGCTCATTTATATCATTATTATCTATGGTTTGATGGCCCCAACCATTTCATCCGCGGGGATAAAGCATCGCAAGAAACAGATTGATCACGACAACATCACATGGACGATTCGCTACAACCCACGCTATCGATACGATGAATTCATCTTTCGGGATCGAACGATCGCAGATGCACATATGACCCGCCGTGAGCGCGCACGTGCAGAAATCGCGATTCAGTATTTTCCCAAATACGAGCCGATCATCTTGAAATTCATCGGAAATAACCAAGAACAGAAGGCAGGCGAGCACCATGAAAAATAAGCAGGCCGAAAAAGAAAAACTCGATGCGTTTTTCACAGAAGTTGATACGAAAAAAAAAGACGTGAGTTCTACGCATCATGCGCATCAACACACATCTGAGCACAAAGCAAAGACCCCGGTAGTCCTAACCTATACATGTCCGAGTTGTCGGAAGATGATCACATCACGCAAAGAGCCGTGCAAATATTGCGGTTACAAGGGATACATTCCCTTGAATGAAAAGGAAATCAAAAAAATTCGTTTCATCATGTTCTTTGTTATTTTAGTCATTGCCTTGGCGGTATATATTGCAACTCGATGACTACATCAGGGAACAAACGCTTGTTTAAGGGGGTTATTGACCCGTTTTAGCCTTCTGTGGTACATTCTATTTTTGAATTAGATGTTGCTTTTTCGCCCAATTGATAATACAATATATAAATACCGGGGATGACGACGCCCCTTTCACTGCGAGAAAATGCTTGCAGATATCACACAAGATTTGTATAATATTACAAAAGCTGTCTGGTAAGAGGTGTGAATCTCTATATTCAACAGCGGAAATGGTGGCCAAAGAAAAAATGACTCAAAGTAAAAAATATTACTTTCGGCTGGTATTGCTCTTCATAGTATTAACCGTGATTCCGTTCCTTTCCGGTTGTGTCAACATCGGGAATGTGGATCAAGATCGCGCAGATCATTTGGTTGTATTTGATGGCAACGGCGGTTATCTCGGCAATAAGACGAATACCATAAGAAAGCTTCAAGTGTTTGATAACAGCAAGTTACCGAAGTATCTATCCACGTATTCCCAAGACCCCTACGTGGTTTCCAGCTTAGGCCTCGCGACTCGTCAAGGATATGTGCTACTCGGCTGGTATCTTCCTGAAAATGCGACGTATACACAAAACCCTATTGGCAGTTATGTCTATCTTGATGTGGCTGAGGGTAATGGGATGTACAATCTCGCCGAAGAAGGAGCGTACGTTTTTGGGTATGTGGAACGCCCCAACGGCAGATTGATTTTCATCTATGTCCAAGAGATGATTGAAGACGTTCATGATCCCGATACCGCGGAATATATTTATTACAATGGTTCGAACGGATTTGGCTTCTATATCTATGATGAAGATAAC
>JBAZGL010000010.1:0-9611 GCA_041652855.1 Candidatus Izemoplasmatales bacterium | reverse complement strand
CGTCTATGAAGAAACCGGCGGTAGAACGCCATCACAAGTCAGCAAATATGGAAAATCATATTTGATCTATGCGGAACTTTCTGCGGATGAGAAGGCGCTCTTCGAAGACATATTGCGTTATAATCAAGAGTTTTATGAGTACACGGAAGCCGATGAAGGGTTAGACCGCTATGACTTTGAAAGTGGCTATGCCTACTTGGATACGATGCTCGTCAAGGACGCAGAAGGCGAATATGTCTTTGTTCTCGGTGAATATGAACTATATGATGAAGATAATCCCGATCACGTAGACTTGGATCGCTTTACTATCAGCGTCCGCTACACATTCGCCCCTACGGATACGATTCAAACCCCTACCGACCTGCCTCGCTATAATGCCACCATCACCTATTGGAATTTTGAAACTGATCGAGTGACGAGTAACATCACATTAATGGCACATTGGGAGCGCAAATTGACTGTCTATTATGTTCAACAGTCTGGACAGGTCACACAGATCACTACGAAACGAAACGCCACGAATACTGCCGATATTGACTTGGTTCAAGGAGAACTCATCGGAAGATTGGAAACCATTCCCTTGATGACCGGATATACCTTTGTTGGTTGGAGCACATCTAATGAGGAATACATCCCGTGGAATTTCGCTACCGATGTTTTTCCATCCGATGTCAGATCGCTGTACTTGTATGCTCATATGATTGAAGGCACATACACGCGGATCAACAGTGCTGTCGGCTTGGCTCGGGTGGCTGAGAACCCCTCGGGAAACTACATATTGACCACCGATATCGATCTTCAAGGGGCTGTCTTCTCCAACGCTTCTCCACTCGGATTCATCATCCGCACGACAGTCAATGCGGAAAACACCGTTTTCTCAGGTGAATTTCTCGCCTATGGCAAAACGATCAAGAATTTTACGCTCAGCGTGACCAACAATCAAAAACGACTTGTATCGACATCCGGAGTCAAGGCCATCGCAGGGTTGTTCCCTTTTGTCCAGGATGCTAAGATTGAAGGATTGAATGTGGAAGGTGCGACCGTCCTGTTCGTCACCGATACGCCTGCAAGAGGCGACGTGACATGCGAACTCGGCGGCGCGGGCATCATTGGTACGGCATTGATTGGCACGACGGTCGTGAGTGGGTGCAGCATCGATCTCATATTCAACGCCACCACCGCGAATACCATTGATTTTCCTGTTTATATTGGCGACATCGTCGCTTTCGGTTCTGACAACGTTCAAATAGCGCTTTGTGAAGGAAATATCGACTATTCGGCAATAAATGATATCTCCACAGTAAATCTTTTTGTGGAAACCATTGACTAGGCTTCACGTTTTTGTATAATATAGATAATTATTAAATGGAGGGAAACGATGAAAAAACTAACAATGTTTTTAGTAACATTCGTCCTTGCAATTGTTTTGTTCGGATGTAATGGTCAAACAACGGCAGCGCCAACAACCGCTGCTCCGACGACCGCTGCTCCGACGACCGCTGCACCGACAGTTGCACCGACGACCGCTGCACCGACAGTTGCACCGACAGTTGCACCGACAGTTGCACCGACGACCGCTGCACCGACGACCGTTGCACCGACAGTTGCACCGACGACCGCTGCTCCGACTACTCGAGTAGAGCAAAGAGTCATCAACGACACATATACATTATTGATTCAATCAGCAGTAATGGATGGTGTGTTCAACCCGTTCTTCTATTCGTCCGCTTATGACGGCGATGTGATTGGAATGGTCAATGTTGGCTTGTTGCAACTTGATCCGACAGGTGCGGTTGTGGCTGGAGACGAGTATCCGGTTGTAGCACAAAGCTATTCGATTTTCTACACCGATGATCTCACCACCTATGCTCCAAAGCAAGATTATGAAGAGGGCGACTATGTCGTATACGAAATGGTCCTCAAAAATGGTCCTGTTTTCAGTGATGGACAACCGATTGATGCAGCAGATGTTCTGTTCAACTATTATGTCTATCTCGACCCGTCTTTCCAAGGCTCTTCGACACTCTACACGTTGCCGATTCTTGGATTGGGTGACTACAGAACCCAAGTCGCTGGCTATTCCACTTGGAAACCGCTTGTCGACCAGATTCTTGCTGATGATGACAGACTAGCTGGCTATCAAGAAAATGACGACTACACTGAAGCGCAATATGATTTGTACTGGGGCTTCTTCAATGCTGCAGGAGCACAATTCGCTCAAGAAATCGTAACATATGTCAACTCAGCATATGCCGCTGCGCTCTATGTCTCGAACTATTTTGCAACCATGACGGCCGACGTTGAAGGCAGTTGGGTATTAGATGGAACGACATATCGTCCATATGATGCGGAAAATCCCGCACATGCAACTCTTGACCGTTATGTTCCAAACGTGACTGCTGCTGATATCGCCGCTTCCGACGGATTGAAAGTTGCCTATGGCATGAGCCTGTGGGGCTTCGGTGAATTATCAGCTGATACCTTGACATTTGAAGGCGCATCGGGCGAAGTATACACCGTGGCTGACATGACCGCTGCAACTTACTGGGATGAAATGCTCTTGGTTTATGAAAATGATCAAGGAAAAGTCGATTACGCATACATGATTGGTTATGAAGCAGCTGGCACAGTCGATCCCATCGCGGTTGCTGAAACACAATTCATTTCCAACTTTGCAGACGTAGTCTATGGTAGCGTTCCTTCAATCGCTGGTTTAGTTGCTGGAACAAAGGAAATTGGCGGAGTTTCACACGAAACGGTTAAAGTCATTTTGACCGAGCAAAATCCGAAAGCCATCCTTTCATTGGGCGTTACAGTCACACCACAACACTATTACACCGCTGGCTATGAGTATGACGACGAAAAAATTGAGAACTATGGTGTTGAGTTTGACAATCCATTGTTCATGGCACATCTTGAGTCCTTCAATGGTGCTCCGATGGGCGCTGGAACATACGTATTTGTTGAAGTCGCAGACGCTGACGGAACTGTTTATTTCGAAAGAAATGATAGATTCGAAAACATGGGCGGAGACAATGTGTATAACGCTAACATCAAGTATGTTGCTTTGAAGATCGTATCGAGTGGCGAATATGGCGCTCTTGAAGCTGGTGACGTCCATTATGCGACTGTCAGTGCTACTGCAGACGTCATGGTCGACATTGGAGAAAGTGACAACCTCGTAGGAATTCTTGTCGATAACCTTGGATATGGCTACATCTGTGTCAATCCATTTGTGTTCCCGAACTTGTATGAGCGTATTGCTTTGACAACTGTCTTCAATATGGATTTGACACTTGAATACTACCCGAACGGTTTGGCTGATGTCATTTATCGTTCCATGTCTCAAGTATCTTGGGCATATCCAGAAGGCACATTACCGATTTATGAGTATGATCCAACTCTTGCTTCCGCAATCAACTACTATCAATTAGCTGGATATACTTGGGATGCTGTCAATGAAGAGTTCACTGACGTTCCTGAAATCGATTTCTTCTTGCCTTATGCAGATCCAAATGAGCATCCCGCAGGTCGTGTGTTCTTGAACGCACAGACATTGTTGGCTGAAATCGGCATTACTGTCAATATGAAGAGCGATACTTCATTGATCGCCAACATTAAGAAGGGTAATGTATCCGTATATGCTCTTGCTTGGCAAGCTGCTGTCGACCCCGACATGTATCAGGTTTATCATTACAATTCACAAGCAGAATCAGTTATTTCCAACGGTGTCAAATGGTTGTTTGAAAATGGCGATGACGATGCTCTTGGTACGATTGACGTGGTAAAACTGGATGGCTCGACTGTTGAAATGAACCAAAAAGAAGCTTTGCAATACCTTGGCGATCTCATTGAACTCGGAACGAAATATATGCTTGCAGAAGAGAGAAAACCGATTTATGAAAAAGCCCTTGAAGTTCTTGCTCAGTTGAACATTGAAATTCCGACTTACCAAAGAAAGAACTTGTTCGTGTACAATGGCGATATCATTGACCAAACAACCCTTTCATCTGTGGTTACTCCTTATTGGGGACCATTAGCCGAAATTTGGAAAGTCAGCTTTGCTTCGGGCGTTAATGGCAACGAAACGGTTAATGTTACAATCGGATAAATCCGATTCACACATGAACAGGATTGACTGCACATTCGCAAGTAACTTAAATTAATAACGAGGAGAATAAGGCTCAGTCGTTGAGACTGAGCCTTATTGTTGTAAAATGATAAAATACATTATTAAACGACTTGCACTATCGGTCCTGATTTTGATGGGTGTGTCTGTCATTATCTATGGACTGGTGCGCATCAAACCCGGTTTGGATTTTATCGAAACCAAGTATTACGCACAAATTCAATTAGACTCCACCGGTGAAGTACAGAAGTTGGTTGATCGCCAAAGGGAAATTTATGGATTGACCTCAAATATTGGCACGGGATATTTGAAATGGCTTGGAAATGTGTTGAAAGGGGAATGGGGCGATTCCTTCATTTTTTCTGTCAACACAGGCAGGGTTGAATTATTGGAAGACGCACAGGGTAATCCCATCCTTGATATCGATGGGAACCAATTGACCAAACCCATATCCAGTAAAAATGTACTAGATATTATTGCCAACAAAAGCCGAATTTCCTTTATCATTGCTTTGATTGCAACTGTGCTTCAGTTTGCTTTTGCAATTCCTCTGGGAATTGTATCTGCGACAAAACAATACGGAGTTGTCGACTACAGCGTAACCGTTCTTGCGATGATGGGTATCTCCCTTCCATCATTCTTTTTCGGCGCGTTGCTTTTGAGGATATTCTCAATCCAGCTTGGCTGGTTCCCCTATGCGGGCTTGGTCGACCCGAACAGTCAGTTACCTTTATTTTTAGACATGGTCCATCATCTAGTATTGCCGATTACTGTATTGGTTATTCTATCCATAGGTGGACTGATGCGTTATACTAGGACCAATATGCTAGAGGTCTTGAATTCCGACTATATTCGTACGGCTCGAGCAAAAGGACTTAGCGAACACAAAGTAATTTATAAGCACGCGTTTCGTAACACTTTGATTCCGTTGGTCACCATTCTAGCGGGCATCTTGCCGGGACTATTCGGTGGTGCGATGATCACTGAAACCATCTTTAGTATTGATGGAATCGGTAAAGCCGCGTATCGTGCTGTGACACAAGGGGATATTCCTTTTGTGATGGCTTATAATTTGTTTTTGTCGATGCTAACGGTCATCGGGACATTATTGTCCGATTTGATGTATGCCGTCGTCGATCCGAGAGTAAGTTTGATAGGTGGTAAGCGATGAGCGATGATAGAAATGTCAAGATCAATCTTGACAACACAAACGTATCAACGACACCCACAAATATGCCTGAAGAGATTTCTTTAGCCGATCAGGCCAAAGTCATCAGCCCGGGCCGTTTGGTTCTCAGGCGCTTTTTCCGCAGCAAACTATCACTCATTGGATTGGTCACTTTGACATTGATGTTTGCTTTTTCATTTCTTGGTCCGCTTTTCTCCCCGTGGGGAGAAATACAATCAACTGGAGACTATAAATGGGTCGTCTCTGTTTTGCCGCATCAAATCGTTGTAAACGAACTCAACGAAGATACGGGTCTTATGGAACAGGTCACCTATGTATTTTATGAAGTAAGCGACCCGTATCAAGTGTTTTCTAAGACGCCGCCTTCATGGACGCATTGGCTGGGAACGGATAACTATGGTTATGATGTGTTGACCCGCTTGATGTATGGTGGTCGCGTATCATTGACACTTGGCTTTATCGTTATCTTCGCAGAAATCATCATTGGAATGTTCTTCGGTTCCATCGCTGGATATTTTGGTGGCGCTGCAGATCAGGTGATTATGCGTGTGGTTGATATATTCAACTGCTTGCCGGGACTGCCGATTTTGATGCTTGCAGCATCTTTGCTCGATGGCTGGAATATTCCCGGTAATTTACGGATCTATTATCTGATGGGGATATTGACTTTCTTTGGGTGGTCCGGTGTGGCGCGCTTGGTCCGTGGTCAGATTCTTGGTATTCGCGAACTCGAATACATGACCGCCGCCGAAGCAACAGGCTTGAGCACCAGAAGAAAGATTTTCAAACACATTATCCCGAATGTCATGCCGCAACTCATCGTTCAAGCAACTTTGGGTCTCGGCGGAATTATTTTGTATGAATCGACGTTGTCATATCTCGGAATCGGTGTCCCCTTCCCCTTTGCCGCATGGGGAACGATGATTAGTGCCACAAGTGGCGCAGCTGGTCGAGACGTATTAAGAAACTATCCCAATATATGGGTACCTGCCGGTGTCTGTATCGTGATGGCCGTACTTGCGTTCAATTTCATTGGTGATGGCCTCCGCGATGCCTTCGACCCGAAGATGAGGAGATAGTTGAAAATGAAAATTATCGATTTCTTCAAAAACATAATCAAAAGAAGGATCAAAAAGCGGAAAGAAGACAACGTCCATTACATCAGCAAAGAGGACATCAAGAAACAAGCGGCTGAAAACAAGAAAGTCCTCAAAAACTTTGAGAAGATGAACAATCGCAAGAATGTTCCTGAATCAGAGTACTTGTCTAAAATGAGAGATATGAATAATGTCGTGGAGTTTGATGACCTGCATGCATATTTCTTTACGGATGCCGGTATTGTCAAAGCGGTGGATGGTGTCTCATTCGATATACCCGCGAGAAGTATCGTGGGTGTCGTCGGTGAATCCGGTTGCGGTAAGAGCGTGACGAGTCTCGCATTGATGAAACTCCTCCAGAGTCCGCAAGGTCAAATCGCCAAAGGCGAGATTCGCTACGCGGCAAAAGACGGCAAAGTATATAATATCTCTAAGGTTCCCAAGGCTGACATGAACAAGATTCGCGGCAAGGAAATGAGTATGATTTTCCAAGAGCCGATGACGAGTTTGAACCCTGTCTTCCGTATCGGTGACCAACTCGATGAGGTATTGTTCCTCCACTTTAAAGACATGACGCAAGAAAAAGCCAAGAAGCGCTCCATCGAGATGTTGAATCTTGTGGGCATTGCGATGCCTGATATCGTGTATCGCGCTTATCCCCATGAATTGTCGGGTGGTATGCGTCAGAGAGTAATGATCGCCATGGCTTTGGCATGCGATCCCAGACTCATTATCGCCGACGAACCCACCACTGCACTTGACGTGACGATCCAAGCACAGATCCTTGACTTGTTGCGGGAAATCAAGAGCAAAATCAATGGCAGCATCATGCTCATTACGCATGATTTAGGCGTCATAGCCGAGATGGCTGATTTTGTGGTTGTCATGTATGCCGGAAGAATCATCGAAAAAGGGACGGCTCGGGAAATCTTCAAAGAACCGCTTCATCCCTATACGGTGGGGCTACAAAAGAGTATCCCCGCACTGAATTCAGGCGAAGATAAGCTCTACACGATTCCGGGCACGGTTCCTAACCCGATCAATTTGCCGAACTATTGCTACTTCCGTGATCGTTGCAATCGTAGATTCGAGAAATGCAACGGTGCGTACCCCGAATTGTTGCAAGTTTCTCCGACACACACCGTTTCATGCTATCTACATGAGGAACTCGCAAATGAATTCGCCAAGATAAAGGCGGGTGGAAAAAAATGACGATTCAAGATCAAAAAAAGGCATTAAAAACAGCAACGTCCACGAAGAGCCAGAGTGAAAGTTTTGATAAAAAAAAGGATATTTTGGTCATCAAAAACCTGAAGAAATATTTCCCTATCGATAAAAGCTGGTTTAAAAAGAATCGACGATTTGTCAAAGCAGTCGATGATGTCAGTTTCAATCTCAAAAAGGGTAGTACATTGGGTGTCGTGGGTGAATCCGGTTGCGGAAAGACAACGCTCGGACGAACCATTCTCAGATTGCATAGCGTCACCGAAGGAGAGATTCTCTTCGAAGGGATTGACATCCGCAAACTGAAACGCAAAGACCTTCGCAGATTGCGTCCCAAGATCCAAATCATTTTCCAGGATCCTTATTCCAGTTTAAGTCCGAGGATGACGATCGGCGAAATCATCGGTGAAGCAGTTCGCGAGCATAAACTCGTGCCCAAGTCCGAGTTTAGAGAATACATCCTGAAAACGATGAAAGACTGCGGGTTGCCCGCATATTATTACAGCCGTTATCCGCATGAATTTTCCGGCGGGCAACGTCAAAGAATTTGTATCGCCAGGGCGTTAGCGCTCAAACCTGATCTCATCGTTTGCGATGAACCTGTCAGCGCCCTTGACGTGTCGATTCAAGCGCAAATCATCAACTTGCTCGTCGAACTTCAAGAAAAATTCGGCTTGACCTATATTTTCATCTCCCATGACTTGTCGGTTGTGGAATACATTTCCGATGAAATCATGGTCATGTATCTGGGAAGCGCCGTAGAGACGGGGGATTCGAAACAAATCTTTGCCAAACCGATGCATCCTTATACGCAAGCATTACTTTCTGCCATTCCCATTCCGGATCCGGATACGAAGAAGCAACGCATCATTTTGAGCGGGGATATTCCCAGCCCTGCCAACCCACCTTCAGGGTGTAAATTTCATACCCGTTGTGCGCAATGCATGGAAGTGTGCAAGCAAGTGGTTCCAAAATTTAAAGAATATGATGCAGGTCATTTTGTGGCTTGCCATCTCTATTCTCAGGAAGACTGATGAAAAAGGTCAAAAGGGCCAAAAAACACAAGGATAAATTTGTCGACAATGGGGAAACCGTCGCGAACATGAATGTTAAAGGCTTTTCATGGTATCAAAGCGAGAAAACACTGGCCAAAAAAAAAGAATTGCAGGATCTCGGTTTGACACGAAAAGAGAGGCGCGCGATGGCTTGGGGAGCGTTTTTGGCGTATCTTCCAATGTTTCTCGTCATCCTGATCGGTTTCGGCCTGGTGATCTTCCTGTTTTATTATTGGGTTAATAATCGATAATAAAAGGCTGCGGAATGATCTGCAACCTTTTTATTTGCTTTTTTGAACATATCGTATTTTCTTGAATGATTCGATACGATGGGGTACGTTTTTGAGTTCCGAACGGATGTATGCTTCGATTTGATTTGCTTCGATGTGATAGATTTTCTGGATTTCAGAGAAGAAGACATGGGGAAAGATGTCTAGGAGTCGATCGAGGTTCGGCGTGGACTTTTCTTTCAACGCATCGATATCGCCTTTGATTTTGACTAAGGCATTCTTGTACGTGTCAAATGTTCTTGCCCCTGTCACCTTGATGCCCTCGTTACGGCTGTTGACCATGACGACTGAAGGAAAACCGTTGATCGACAAGTCGATCATAGGTTGCATATTGTCGATGAGGATTTGTTTTCCCGCCGGAGAAAACGCCGTTTCAAGAATGTTTTCGGAATCGATTTTTAATGTCGCCATCATTTCTTGAAGCACAGACCTCTTGGCGATATTCTTTTCAAAAACGAACGCTCCTTCACGCACGAGACGCATGAATTTTGCTGATTGAACGGGGTCTTTTTGCTGGATTAACAGAAATGCGATGCTGGAAGGAAATGAGGATGTGATTGGATCTTTCATCCATATTTCACTATTGATGGGTATACGGTAAAAGGCACCGACTTGATCCCAATGTTT
>JBAZGL010000009.1:0-16588 GCA_041652855.1 Candidatus Izemoplasmatales bacterium | reverse complement strand
CCATCGAATTGCGGGTGCGGGTGGACTGCTCAAAAAACATGAGGAATGCCACTTTGTTTGTCAAATAGGCAGTGGGTTGATTGTGAAGAAAATCATGTTTCAATTGTTTGGCGGTTTCGAGCAACACATCGATCTCGGATTTCTTCCAGTCTTCAAGTGTGATGAAGTGTTTTCCTTTAAAGAGGGGTTTCATGATTTTTCTCCTTTGTTGGATTCGTGGATCGATTTTAGATATTGCGTGGGAATGAGCGCGTACATGGCCGCAGCCTCGACAAGTTCCGCTTTCCATGTCCGCTCGTTGGGTGCATGGGCTTGGTCTTCATGTCCCGGTCCGAATCCGATACAAGGAATCCCGTATCGCCCCATGATCGATACCGCGTTCGTTGAAAAAGTCCACTTGTCGACGACGGGCTCTTTTTCAAACAACTCCTTATAACTATCGATCAAGGTTTGACATACGGGGTGCGACTCCGGTAGCGCCCATGTCGGAAAGTACGCTTGAGACGGGTAGACGAGCCCCGTCCATGATGGACGGGCGTAATCATAGAGTTCGACTTTGGCATTCGCTTTTTGGACAGACGGAAGCGCTTCGATTTCCGCGATGGCGGACAGATAGGTTTCGCCATCGGTGAGTCTTCGATCAATCGAAATCCAGCATTGATCCGCTACGGCACAACGTGAGGGCGAACCCGAAAAGATCTCGCTGACTGTCAAGGTTCCTTTTCCCAGAAAGGCATCCGTGATCAACCGGTCATTCAAACTTTCCAGTTCTTGAAGAATCGGGGCCATTTTGAAAATCGCGTTCTCACCTCTCTCGGGAGCACTGCCATGACAACTCGTTCCGGATGTTGTCACTTTGATCTCCATTCTACCGCGATGTCCACGATAGATGCGACATGAGGTCGGCTCGGTAATCACCACAAACTCAGGGCGAAGACGATCTTCTTCAATGATGTATTGCCAGCACAAGCCATCACAATCCTCTTCTTGAACGGTACCGGTGACCCACAAAGTATAATCATCCTCCAGATGCAGATCCTTGATGATTTTTCCGGCGTAGACCATGGAAGCCATACCGCCTTCTTGATCGGATGCACCGCGCCCAAAAATGGTCGTTTCATCTTCTTTTCCCACATAAGGGTCGACGTGCCAATGATCGCGTTCGCCGATGCCGACCGTGTCGATATGGGCATCCATAGCGATCAGATGTCGGCCTGAGCCGATTCTGCCGATGATGTTGCCCATGGGATCGATCGTGACTTCATCAAAACCGACCTTTTCCATTTCCGCCTGGATGCGCTTGATGACGCCTTCTTCCTGACAAGATTCCGAAGGAATGCGAATCATGTCGCGCAAAAATGCCGTCATTTCCGGCAGATATTTTTGCGCCAGTTCGCGAATCTTCGCTTTCATTATTCTTCACGACTCCTTCGGGCAATGATCTTTTGATCATATGCATGCACTTTTTCGTATTCATGATCCCAAAATGCCGGCGACTTCATTTCATCGAGATATTCCTGGGCATAACCGAATTTCAACCAATCGCGTTCTTTTTGTAAAAACAACTTGTCCTTTTGGGCTGATGAGCGATAATCCGCGATATCTTCCACACCGTTTTTGCGGAACACATCGGTAAACCAGCGTCGTAAAACGAAGTCTTCGGTTTCAAGATAACGCTGTTCGAGATTTCTGATGACCGAATCATAGCGATCATAGCCATCTGTAGCGATCGTGACGATGTTGTCGTCTGGTCCCAAACGGAGATACTTCGCCATCTTGATCGCGCCGATGATATTGCAAATCGAGGAGACACCGAACAGCTCCGTCATCGCTTTGGCAGTTGCCGGGTCAACCCCATGTTCGATGAGAATATCCGTGCCGTCATGAATGAGTTTCAGTCCCTTGACGCAGTCATCATCCTTGATCAATGCAATGAAGTCCGTATTCAACACATTGTGGATCAACGTGCACATCTTGTCACCGATGCCTTCGATGCGGTGCTGGCCTCTGCCGCCGTTCATCAAAGTTGAGCACTCATAGGGTTCGAGCGCGACGACTTTGGCTTCGGGAAACACCTTCTTGATCTGGTCGCCTGCAGCCAGAGTACCGGCTGAACCCGGTGCCGAACAAAAACACGCGATGCGAGAATTGCCGATGCCTTGAACGGCTTCGATCGCGCTATAACCTGTCACATGCCGATGGAAACGATAGTTGGGCATAAGTTCGAACTGCGCAAGCGAACGGTTTTTCGGATTCTCTTTGAGTTTGAACGTGCGTTCAAGTGTGAGTATGACGTCCGACTCTGTTCCGGGAGTCAAATCCAGTTTCGCCCCATAGCGCTCGATGCGGTCATAGCGTTCCTTGGACATGTTATCGGGCATGATGACGATGGAATCATATTTCATCAGATTGCATATATATGCCACACCGATACCGAAATTTCCCGTCGACGGTCCCAAAATCGTATGTTTGCCCGGAATGATCGTATCATCCACACAGCCCTCGATGAGGGTGGCATAGGCAGGACCGACTTTATGAGATCCGGAAGGAAAATACTTGCCGGTCAGCACGATGATATTCGCATCGACTCCGGTCAGCGCTTTGGGTAATACGATTTTCAACACTTGATTGTCTTCATCTTTCCAAGTGATGTTGAAGAGGTTGATCGGATCGAGTTCTTCTGCTTTTGCTTGAAGCGCTTCCGCTCTTGTGCGGGGGTCGATCGTTTCAGGGTGGAGCATTTCATCGTAGGTGGGGCCATAAGGAATCTTAATCATGTTTTCTCCTTTGAGTTTCATTGTGATAGAATGCGATGAAATCAGACAAATTATTTTTAATCATATGTGGCTCTGCCACGGCATTCAAAGCCGTTTTCGTATCTTTGAGACCATTCCCTGTCGCGATGACCACCACTGTGTCTTCTGGCGTCGCTCCCGGAATGGATTGATGAAGCATGGCTCCGGCGAAGGCTGCCGCTGCGGCAGGTTCCACGAAGATCCCTTCATCTTGTCCTAGACGGCGCATTGCTTCGAGGATGAGCGCATCGCTGACGCTGACCCAACGACCCGATGATGCCTTGACGGCATCCATGGCTTTTTGCGGATTGCGAGGAACACCCACGGCGATGGAATCAGCGAGTGTCAGCTCCGGCTGTGCCTGAAGCGGCTTTCCTTCTTTCCACGCACGTACGAATGGATCACAGCCGCTGCTCTGGACACCGATCAACTTGGGTATCTTCTCAATCAGTCCGAGTCGATGGCTTTCCCGGAAACCTTTGTATACCCCAGCGATCGTGCAGCCATCTCCGACAGAAACATACACATAATCGGGCGCGATAAATTGCATCTGTTCGACGATTTCAAAAGCGACGGTTTTCTTTCCCTCCACCATGACGGGATTGATTGCAGCATTCCGGTTGTACCATCCGTATCGCTCGATCGCTTGTTGAGACAGACTGAAAGCGTCATGGTAGTCTCCGTCGACACGAACGAGGATTGCGCCAAAGTAGATGAGTTGCGCCAGTTTGCCCATGGGCGCACGCTTGGGAACGAAGATCACACTTTGACATCGGCAACGCGCCGCGTTGCCCGCGAGGCTTGAAGCCGCATTGCCTGTTGATGAGCAACATAGGGTGTCATGACCGCGTTCCCGCGCATCCATGACCGCGAGCACCGATGCCCGGTCCTTCAAACTCATGGTGGGATTCACGCCATCGTCTTTGATATAGAGATGGTGTACCCCAGTATGTTCCTGAAACCTACGTGCCTGATACAATGGCGTCATCCCGACGCGGAGCGTATCTTCGATCATGGTTCCTTCTATCGGCAACAGCGGCAGATATCGCCAAATCGAAGGGGTGGGATCATGACGCAAGCGTTCTTTGGATATGTGGGATGCAATCCGATCATAATCATACAGAACGTCAAGAATCCCCTCAATCCCACATTCGGGACAGGTGAGAAAGGCGACGTCGCGAGGATAGATTCTCCGGCACGTCGTGCATTGATAGCCTATGACGTGATTCATCACTTCGCCTCCACTTCAAGCGGGATAATTCGAAACTGGTCCACATCGAACAGACCGTGGTCGGTCAGTTTCAAGGACGGTATGACCGGCAAGGACAAAAACGCGAGTTGTAGCAGAGGATCGTCAATCGCCTCGTTCACGCCCAGTTTCCGTGCCATTTTTTTCATGTGGTCGAGTTGAAAAATCAATGATTCCACTTTCGTTGAAGTCATCAATCCACCGACTTCCAGGGGCAGTTGATGCAACACATGACCATCATGTGCCAGTACGATCCCGCCACCAATCTCTTTGATTCTTTTGGCAGAAAGACGCATGTCATCATCATTGTCGCCGATGATGATCAAATTATGGGAATCATGCGCAATCGTCATGGCGATCGCTCCCTTTTTCAAACCATAGCCTTTGACAAAACCCAACCCGACTCTGCCACTGGATTGATGCCGTTCGACGACTGCCAATTTCAAGATGTCGCTCGCAGGATCTTGGATATAATACCCCGATTGAGTCCGAATCATGATGGGTGTTTTTTTCGTCGTCACGTTGTTTTTCTCAAGTTCGATGGCATAGACGTGGTTGGAAGTCACGCGAATGCGGAAATCAATGGCTTCCGGGTTGAAGCGCACGGATTGGCCAAGCGGATGAGTTGATTCGGGTGGGGGTTGAAACAAAGCAACTCCGTCTTTCGCGACGATGACGCCGTTTTTAAACACCAGATGCGGGTGAATCTGATGCAGGTCATCAAACACGACCAAGTCGGCATGATATCCCGGAGCGATCGCGCCGATATGGCGCAAGCGATAACACTGGGCGATATTGATCGTCGCCATTTTGATCGCATCAATGGGATCGATGCCCTCAGCGATGGCGAGATTGATGTTGGCGCTGATGTGTCCATGACTGATGATGTCTTCTGGCTGTTTGTCATCTGTGCAAAACAGGAGCCGGGAATGATTCTCATGTGTAATCCCGCCGAGCAAGTCTCGGACATTTTTCGTCTGCGAACCCTCGCGCAAGTGCACGTACATACCGCGCTTCACTTTTTCTTCCAACTCCGAAGCGGTTGTGGCTTCGTGGTCGGTTTCCATGCCTGCCAGGACATAAGCATTCAGTTCTTTATCGGTGAGCCTCGGGGCATGTCCATCGATTGGCATCATGCCGACGGATGCGATTTTTCGATATACTTCCCTATCCCCGTGGATGACACCCGGGTAGTCCATCATTTCACCCAAACCGAGAATCGCGGGATCGTCTTTGATCTTCTCGATGTCGCTTGAAAGAATCTTGGCTCCCGCGGTTTCAAACGGAGTGGAAGGGACACAAGAAGGAATCATGATTTTCACATCGAGTGGTACGTGTTGTGCAGAATCAATCATATACTGGATGCCTGATAAACCGCAGACATTGGCGATTTCATGGGGATCTGCGATGACAGTTGTCGTGCCGAAAGGCATCACGAGACGGGCGAAATGGCCCGGCGTCATCATCGAGGATTCAATATGCACATGACCGTCCATGAATCCAGGAGCGACATACGAAAAGCACACATCGATCTCTTTTATACCTTCATAACTGCCAATGCCTGCGATAATTCCGTCTTCGATCGCAATATCCGCCGTCTCGATCGTTCCGGAGAAGACGTTGATGATCCGGGCATTTTTCAAAACCAGTTTGGCGGACGTTTCTCCTAGAGCGATACGGCGAAGTTTGTCTTTGTCCATAAATCCCCCTTATCGAGAAATCGAATCAAGAAAAGCTTCCAACAAATTCAAAGCGGTCGTTTTGCGATACCACCGATTCGATCGTTGATCGTCGATGGGTTGGATCAGGGATGCATAGCCTTCAAGCAGCACGTGTTTCATTTCAGGTACAGCCGATCGGTCTTTACCCATCAGCGATTCTTCAATCTTGCGGGAACGCAAGACCGTCTTATATACCGCTCCAAAAGCGATGCGGATATCGCGGATCCGGTCATTCTCGATATCGATCAGTCCACCGAAAGCGACTTTTGCGATCGCATCGGTTTTTCTCGGCCCGACTTTGGTGTAAGCGCATTGCGAGAACTTATCGATCGGCAACACGACCTTGGTGATGAGTTCATCCGCTTCCCGCATGGTTTTCCGGACATCAACGATGAAATCTTGGATGGAAATCACGCGTTCATGATGGCGATTATGCAGCACGATCGAAGCATCGAGGAGATAGAGTCCTACCAAGGAATCCCCGGCTGGCGATGCGTTTTGGATGTTTCCCGAAAGCGTGGCCTGATGTCTGATGGCCGGAGATGCCATCGTGAGGATGATGTGTTGCAGAATCTTTGGTGTTTTGGGATGATGAAGGATGGTTTCGAGCGATGTTGTCGCACCGATTTCCAACATTCCCGATCGTTCACAGATATAATCGAGTTCCTTCAATCCGCGAATATACAAGGGGGGCTGAGAAAACTTGGGTATGGTCCCCGACCATGAACGTTTCTGGACCAAGAGATCGGTCGCTCCATTCACAATCGTATACGTCGCCTGAGACATCAAGATCAAAGCCTCTTGGAGGCTATGAGGAATTCGCGCTTCTACCATTCGCCTCGACCCCGTTTCGCCGCCAAAGTGATCGCTTCGATGATCATGTTATAGCCGGTGCAGCGACATAGGTTTCCCGATAAGGCGACCTTGATTTCGGAGATGGTGGGCTGAGGTTGATGATGGAGAAGACTCTCAGTCGCGATAATCATACCCGGTGTGCAAAACCCGCATTGAACCGCGCCGCAATCGATGAACGCCTGTTGGATGATCTGATAGCGTTTTGTCTTCGCAAATCCCTCGATCGTCACCACTTCATGACCTGCGACATTCGCCATCGGAACAAGGCATGAATTGGCGATCTGGTGGTCGATGAGTACCGCACACGCGCCACATTCTCCCTCGCCGCATCCCTCTTTGGGTCCTTTGAGGTGCTGGTGATCGCGAAGATAGTCCAAAAGACGCATCGAGAGATCGATGTCAGAGGATATCGGTGTTCCGTTCAGCATCCATTCAATCTTCGCCATGTGTCATCAACTCCATGATCATCTCCGGTGTCACCGGAATTTTTGTGATTTGACGTTTGATCGCCATCTCGATCGCTTTGGCAATCGCCGGAGCTCCGCCCACAAGGGTGAGTTCGCCGACACCTTTCGCCCCATATGGCCCATAGGCATAGGGGTTGTCGAAAAGATAGGTTTCCATCGGTGGCATATCTGCCGCCGTAGGGATGATATAGTCTGTCAAATTTCTTTGCTGGATCTTTCCTTGGTGATGGCGCATGACTTCAAGGTAGCCATAGGCGATACCTTGAGCCAACCCGCCATCGGCTTGACCACGGACCATCAAGGTATCGATGGCCTTGCCGACATCATAGACGCTCCACGCCCCGACCACGCTGACCTCTCCGGTCACCGGATCCACAGCGACCTCGACCACATTGACACCCCAGGAATAGGCCGGGTAAGCATCGCCTTGCATCCGTGCCTCATCCCATTGGATCTCGCTGGGTTGATGGTATGTTTCTTCAATTTCAACCGCTATTTGCGGCTCCATCCCGAGACGTTGCGCCGCTCGGGCGACGAGACCTCCAACGATCATCATCGTACGCGAAGCGACAGTGGGTCCCGAATCAGGCACACAATCCGTATCAGGCAAGTCATAGATCACCTGGTCGATCGGCACTTCGAGCATATGTGCGACCAACTTCCGCATCGCGGTTCGTACGCCTTGACCCATATCGACCGCAGCGATGAGAATATGGACGACTCCGGATGCTTCACGACGCAAGCGCACCTTGGCCTTGATCGTCGTGGCTTCGCCACTGCCTGTGAAACCGCAACCGTGAAGAAAGAAACTCATCCCGATTCCTTGATATCGATGCAGATTTTGATATTGAAGGGCTTTTTCCTCATATCGACTGCGTTTCATCGCTTCTTCAATCATTTTCTGCATCAGTATCGGGTCACGAAACGTTCCGCTCGTCGCGGTCAAATCGTATTGTTTTGCCACATACGCCATGCGATATGCCAAAGGTTCTTTTCCCAAATTCCGAGCGATATGTTCCATGAACATTTCGATGGCGAACATCATTTGCGGTGCGCCGAAACCGCGGAACGCTCCGGTGGGCACACTATGGGTCCGGTAGACATCTCCTGTCACGTCGAGATTCTCGATCGTATACGCGCCTGTCGCCGCAATCATCGCGCGGGACAAAACCACTCCGGACAACCCGATGACGGCACCGGCGTCAATGCCCACGTGCACTTTGAGCGCCATGATGTGTCCTTCGGAATCGATCGCTGCTTTCATCGCGATCTGAGCTGGGTGTCTCTTCGTCGACGCGATGATGTCTTCTTCGCGTTCAAAGATGAGCTTGACCGGCTTGTTCACTTGGATGACCGCCATTGCGAGCTGACAGGCGATTAAGGAAGGATACTCCTCCTTGCCGCCAAAAGCCCCTCCGACATGGGCTTGGATGACGCGAACGCGTTCATTTTCCCATCCCAAAGCCATTAGAACGGCATTTTTCACATAATACGGGCATTGAATCGAACCGATCAATGTCATCTTGTCTTGATCGAGATAACCGATCATGCCTTGAGGCTCGATATAGGCCTGTTCTTGATATCCCGTCTCATAGGTATGTTCGATGATGCGGTTGGCATCCGCAAAGGGCCGCGATCCATGCTTTTTTTCGTAGTGGTAATGGATGACCGAGTCGATCCATTCGAACTGAGGTTCCATCTCCTCATAGGTGATCTCAATGGCCTCGAGGATATCGATGATCACATCTTTATTTTCGCCGACAACCAAGAGAATCGGTTCGCCGATATAGCGCACCTCATCCACCGGAAAAATCTGCCAGTCTTCATAGATGGCTTTGACGATGTTCGTTCCAGGGATATGACGATAGTCGATAATGGCGTAGCCTTCCGGCAACGTCGGATAGTGCCGTTTGATGATTTTCCCATGAGCCATCTTCGATCGCAACGTCTTCGCATAAAGCATGCCAGGCATATCGATATCGTTGATATAGGCTGCGGCTCCGCTGATCTTTTCCTTGGCATCGACCCTAGGAATCGGCGTGCCAATGTCTGGTTGGAATTTCATATATCCATCTCGATGGCCTGCGTCGGACATCGGGAGACGCAGAGTCCACAGCGGAAGCATTTGTCGTCGATGAAGGTGATGACTCCGGGATCTTCAATCGCGAAGTACGGACACACCTTCTCACACAAACCACAGCGGATGCACCGCGATTCTATCAATTTGGGCAATCCCGCCTCGTATTTGACAGAATGCTCAAGATGCGTTCGGATGACGGCTTCGACACTTGTGAATTGATGCTTTTTGAGTGCTTCAGGCAAATCGGAAATCACTTGTTGATAGAGTTGTTTGCCTTTGATCAACGCAGACGACAACATTTGGACACCGCTCGCACCGGCAAGGAGAAATTCGATCACGTCATCTGCGGATTGAATGCCACCGACACCGATGACTGTCATCTGGGGCACGGCTGATTTGATTTTTTTGACGATGGCAAGCGCGATCGGTTTGATGATGGGGCCACTGGTCCAGACAAAACCCTGGTCATTGCCATAGATGGCCTTGCGCTTGGGGATATCGATCTTCATGGTCGGACCCACAGAGTTGATGGCCACGATTCCGCTGGCCCCGGCTTCATAGACTTCCTTGGCGAAAGCTTCTGGTGAAGGAATATGCGGGCTGATTTTCATGTACAAGGGTTTCGAGGTCAGTTTTCGTATGGTTTTAACGGTATGAGCGATTTTCTTGAGATCAGTTCCCACATAGTGCGTCGAGACCTCAAAGGCATCCGCGAATGGCTCGAGTTTCGGGATCAGACATTCCATATCTTGATCCGAGTAACCGACCGATATGATCAAAGGCCTATCCTTGACTGCCATATATCCCGGAAGAAACGTGTCGATCCATCGTTCATAGCTATGTTCACTCCACAATTCGGAGTTCATGACCCGGTCCTTCTCCGCATAAATACATGGCTTGGGAATATGGGGTTCTTGGGTGGAAATCGTCTTCGTGACCATGCCACCGACGCCCGCATGATGCAAAAAGAGCAGTTTTTCGAGATCTCCATTCAGGGGTCCCGCCGCAGGCATCAACGGGTTTTCGAACACCATGCCATCGAATTGGGTCTTCAAACTCATGATTGTTCCTCCTCTATACGTTGCCATAACCTCTCGGCTTCCGCCCGGGCATTCACATATGCGTGTTTCAACCGATCAGAAACGTCATATTGATCGACGATCTTTCGCCCTTGGATGTACACATCTCGAGGTGTGAAGCGATGAAAGAGCCCGTAAAAGACATGTCCGAGCGCATTATCGAGTTGCATCGGTGTCGGAGGCTCATAGGGTATGACGATGAAGTCCGCCATATAGCCTGCCTCGATTCTGCCTAAGGGCACCTGCAATCTTCGCTGGGCATAACGATACGTTTCTTCGATGATTTCTTGAAGATCATTCAAACCGAAGGCGCAGGGATCGCTTTTAAGATGATGCATCGCGAACACCAGATTTTGGTACTCCTGCGCGATGGCAGGCTGGAGTCCATCGTTGCCGATAATCACCGGTATGCCCCTTGCTTTCATGCGTGCATAATCGGGCAAGCCGACACCGTTGTTCATATTGGACGAGACGTTCAGGGCAATGACGGCCTTTTTCTCGCGGATGATGTCCAACTCCTTGTCGCTCAGATGCACCCCATGGACCAGGATAGAATCGGGTTGGATCAAATCGAAATGGTTGAGTCTCTCGATGACCGACATCTGATATTTCATCTTGGCATCATCTTGATCCATCCGGCTCTCTGCCACGTGAATATGGATGGGTCGATTTCCGAGGACGTCGGCGATCTTCATCAGGCTCAGATCCGAAAGGCTCATCGACGCATGCATCCCAAACAGTCCAGAGATCATCGGCCCTTGATGATGATCCATATGATGGAGATTCTCTTCGATAGCCTGTGACAGATTAAAACGGTCACTCGTCTCGAAACACAAGACCGCGCGCATCCCGATGTCTTCCGCCAAGGCCTGACGCAAACGGTCGAGGGTGCCCACAACGACTTGACTCGCATGATGATCGATCAAAGTTGTCACGCCGCTTTTGACGTGATCGATGCCAAACACAATAGCGCTGTCATATGCGGTTTGAAGTTCGATCTTGCGGTCGAGCTTCCACCACACCTGATCGAGGATCTCTTGAAAATTCTTGGGATTGAAGGGAAAGGCTTTGCCTCGGGCGAAAGCGGAATAAATGTGCGTATGCCCCGCAATCAGTCCCGGCATGATGAGCATGCCCGAGACATCTTCCACATCTTCTTTCTTGGGCAGGTCTTTCATCGGTCCCACAGCTTCGATTCGATCAGAGAACTGAATGAAGCCGTCTTCGATATATTGATGATAATCAAATATCCGTGCATGAATCAGTGTCTTCATCGGCTCACCTCCAGATATTGGCCTTGGTGATGCATCGTCATACGATCACGGATGACAAACTCGCCACGACAAAGCGTGGAGATGACGCTTCCGGATTTCGGTTGTCCGAGGTAGACGGAATAATTGGCGAGCGAGTGGTCGTCTGAGACGGTTCCCTGAACCCGATCATATAAAAACACATCGGCATCATAACCTACTTTGATCTTGCCTTTTCTGCCGGAAATGTGATTCAAGGTTGCAATGTTTTCGGTCATCTTGTCGATGACCTTCAAACCGAAACGATGATACATCATATCGAATGAATGTTCAATCGAACCCAAACCCAGCGGCATTTCGTGAAGCGCCATCCGATCTTTTTCCGATGCCGGAAACGCACAATGATCCGTACCTATAGTGTGAACAAAATCGATATTGTTTTGAAGCAGACTGCGTTCACGTTCACTTCTGATGGGGGGAGCGCATGTATAGAGATAGCCTTCTTCCTCCGAAAACACACTATCGTTGAACAAAAAATACTGCGGACAACTTTCGATGAAGAAATGAGCGTTCAATAGATCCGGATAATTTCTTTTGAGCAACTCGATCGTATCTCCCGAAGAGACATGGACCATATAGAGATAGCCGCCCGTCTGTCGGACGATTCGCGCCAGTTGGTCTGCCATGGATGTCTCCGCCAACGTCGGTCGGCTTCTCGGCAGATCGCGATAAGTCATTCCGGGATCCAAGGAGATATGTGCGTCATCTTCGGCATGGACCAAAAGCAAAAAGCGGTATTTCCGGGACAACTCCAAAAGTTCGACGATCTGTGCCATCTGCGTCATTCGGCCGGATTCCTTATAGGTGGTGAAACATTTCAATGTGACAATGCCCAGTGACAGCATCTTCTGAACAAAGCGTTCCAAATCCGTTTCGGGATGCATGATTGTTGCGTGGAAGCGGTAATCGATGTGACAGTCCTCGGCTTCAAACTTACGCTTCATCCAGGCTTTCATGAGGTCTTGCTCATTAGTGACGGGTTCAAGGAAATCGATGATCGTCGTGACTCCTCCCAAAGCGGCGAGTTGACTTCCATACGCAAAATCATCGACCGAACGGAAAGTTCCAAGGTCAAGGTCGAAATGGACGTGCGGATCAATCAAGCCCGGAAACACCATCAAATGCCGTGCATCGATGATTTCATCCGCAGGATAGGCTTTTTGAGACAAGAGCGCGATTTTACCTTCATGGATGTAGAGATTGGTTTGATGAAATGATCCGTCGATGTATACATCGCCGTTGATTATCGCCTTATCCATCGAACCACCTCCCTCATGAAACGATTTCATAGTCCTTGACGTGATAGCGCTCCAAAACGCGCTCCAGTAAATCTTCCCGGACACAAAGCACGACATCTCGGCCGGAACGAACCATGTCTTTGACCACGTGATCAAAGCCTTTGCCTTCGAGTTCCAATAGACCGATTTCATCAAGATATATCGGCTCGATTTTCCGCTCGATCATCTCGCGAATGTCTCGGGTGATCTGGTTCAAGGTATCTTGATTGAACAAATACGGTCCGATCTGGCATGCGACGGGGAATGTTTCCCAGACGTACTCGTCGCGGACAATCAACGGCATCCGAGTCTTCGTCTGTAGCCGCATGGCTTCATAGCTATGGACTTTGTCGCGAATCATCCGCTTGATTGATACATAACCGTCGCCGACACCGGTATGTTCGAACAATTGGATCATGCGCGATGTTTTTTCGGAATTAATCTTCCCAGTAACGATTTTGACCACTGTGGACCTCGCGCATGTGCAGATGCCCTTGGATTTGATGTCTGATCGCCAAGATTTCCGCTGAAATGGAAATGGCGATCTCTTCGGGCGTATTGCCCCCTGTTTTTAGACCGATCGGTGAATAGAAATTCGATAAATCGACCTTGCCAAACGTGTGATATGTCTTCTTGAGGTAATCATCGAGTTTTTCTGGCGAACATAACATGCCAATATACCTCGGGTGGAGCTTTTTTTCGATAATCTTGTTGATGACGTGGTAATCATGCTCGTGGCTTGGTGTCGCGACAACGACAAAAGCATCGTCTTCGATGCCGAATGATTCGATGTATGCTGCGAAGGGACGATGCATCAAACAATCCGCATTCTTGAAATCCTTGATCACCGCTTCCCGCTCATCAATCACCGTGATATGGTAGTCCAAGGTTTTCAGGATGTTCGCCAGGGCTTGTGACACATGCCCAGCCCCAAAGAGATAGATTCTTTCTTTCGGGCCTTGATACTCATAAAACAATGTCACTTGACCGCCACAGACCATCGGCAATGTTGTGTTTCCCGGAATCACTTTATCCTCATCGAGCACATAAGATTCAAGCAGGTGTTGACGGCTTTTGAGAAGCCGTTTGCATGTCTCGCGGGCATAAAATTCGATCGCGCCGCCACCGATGGTTCCCAATGAACCATCCTGCTCGGTCACCAACATCTTTTTCCCGACGTCGACAGGTCCCGCTCCGTCTTTAGCCACAGCGGTGACGATGATCATCGGCACTCCTTTTTGTTTCAACTCATGATATCGCTCATGAAAGAAATCCATCTTTATCCCTCTTTCGAATACACGTTAAAGGAGAATGGTCAATGCCATACTCAAGCCGAGAAGTGGAAGACTCAACCATGGTTTCATGAAAATGGGCTTGAAATCATCACGCACCAAAGCAAAAAGCGCTACGATCACGAAGGCCATGCCCCCGCTCAATGCGGCTTCATAGACACCAAATTGCATCATAGACTCAATGGACGTCAGATGTGCGGACAGGAAACCGGTCATCCAAAACTGGACTCCCATATAACCGAGATACAAACCGCGCCAAATGACGCTAGCCCCGATCAACCATCCGACTTTTGCGAAGAGTTTCGAGCGATCAAAAGCGGAAACCACACAGATGACGGCCAGCGCTTCGAAAATGATGCTCATCATGGGATTGATTGTTTTGAAGATGCTATACTGAGGCATCCACAAATTGATGCTTTTGATGGCAGCTGCGACAATCGCGATTCCCAAGATGTCCATACGGGAGTGTTGATTCTTGTAGGCTGAAACCAAAATGCCGGCGACAAAGGGAAACATGATCGTGCCGGCGATGAGTGCGGGCAAGAAGTGCAGGACATACCCCAAAGTCGCTTCGAGAATTCCCCAAATCGCTCCATAAGCAATGATTGAAATGACGCGTTCACGCATGTGTAATTTCATCGTTCTTTCTCCTTTTCCCATAGGGCTTTCATGATGGTCTCCGGTTTAATCGGCAATGAGCGAATACGGACTCCCAAAGCGTTTTCAACGGCGTTCGCCAACGCTGCAGGTGGTGTGTCGATTCCGATTTCACCGACCGATTTCGCGCCAAACGGTCCCGATACTTCATAACTGTTCGCAAACTCCGTGTGCAATTGTTGGATTTCCATACGCGTGGGAATGCGGTAACTCATCATATCGGCTGTGATCAACCTTCCCGAGGAGGAATAGATCACATCCTCGAAGAGCGCCATGCCCAAACCCTGAACAATCGCGCCTTCCACTTGACCTTGCGCCAACTTCGGATTGATTGGCGTCCCACAATCTACCACGCTCACATAATCGAGTATGGTCACCTCAGCCGTCTGTTTATCGATTTCGATATCGATGAACCCCGCCATGAATGGCGGCGGCGATTTATGTCCGACATAACTCGATGTGACCGACAGTTGTTTCTGGGCGTGACTATAGGTGATTTGATTGGACAGATCGACCAAGGTAATGGATTTACCGCTTTTTTGATGGAGGAATATCTCGCCATCAAAAGTGACTTCATCGGGCTTCGCTTCCAAGATGCGCTCGGCCTCTTCGATCATCTTCATTCTCAAAGTTTCCGCGGCTTGTTTCACGGCGTTACCCGAAACATAGGTCGTGCTTGAGGCATATGCACCGACATCAAAGGGCGTCAAGTCCGTATCTGAAGAATAGATCACGACCTTGTCGAGCGTCGTCATCAACGCTTCTGCGGCGATTTGAGCCAGTACTGTGTCGCTTCCTTGACCGATTTCCGTTGCGCCCACCAACAAGTTGTAGAAGCCGGAATCGTTGAGTTTGATGGTCGCAGAACCCATATCAATCAGTGGAATCCCGCTACCTTGCATCGCCAAAGCCATACCGACCGCACGGACAGAGGTCTCGGTTTCGTGATACCTCGGATACTTGTCGCGCCAACCGATGATCTCCAAACCTCTTTTGAGGCAGTAGTCGAGTTTGCACGTATCCATCATCATGGCGGTGCCTTCGGTGCCTTCGCCCATAATCGCGAAGATCGGTGAGGTCTCGCCTTCTTTGATCATATTCTTTTCACGAAATTCAATGGGGTCGACCCCCATTTTCTTGCATAAGATATCAATCGCCGATTCCAATGCGAAATTCCCTTGGATGGCTCCGTAGCCACGAAAAGCTCCTGCGGGTGTATGATTGGTATACACGACATCTCCACCGAACCGCACCGCTTTGACCTTGTTATATAGTGGCAAGACTTTCGATCCCGTTACCATGAAAACGGTCAACGCATGTTCACCGTAAGCCCCTGTATCTGAGAGCACACGGCAGTCGATGGCACGGAGCGTTCCGTCTTTCATTGCGCCCAGACGCATATCAAGGCGCATCGGATGACGCGAATAAGTGGACTCAAACACTTCTTTTCGCGTGAATACGACTTTGGAGGGCTTTTGCGTTCTCCACGTCACGATACTGGCGAACATCTCGCCGTGAAGCGCTTGCTTGCCTCCAAAACCGCCACCCACACGGGGTTTGATGACGCGGATTTTCGCCAAAGGAATCGCCAACGTCTGCGACAAGATGCGCCGCACATGGAATGGTGTCTGGGTGGAGGAATACAACACGAGCCGACCTTGGTAGTCAATCCGCGCATTAATGGTATGCGGTTCAAGCATGACATGTGCTTGCGCTTGCGTGTAGAATCGTTCGCTCACTACATAATCGGATTCGGCCAAAGCGCTCTCCACATCGCCGACTTCCATATGATAACTTGCCGCAATA
>JBAZGL010000008.1:0-16604 GCA_041652855.1 Candidatus Izemoplasmatales bacterium | reverse complement strand
ACCATCCGGATGCTCGGAGACTACGCGAATGATGAGCCATTTCGGATTGAAAACCAGACTTTGACGTTTGCGTCATGGATGTATCTCGATCCGAATCCTCACCATCCGCTCAAGCAGAAATTCGATGTGTGGCACGAAGCACTCTCACGTCACCGAATCGATCCCTCATCCGCTCAGAAAATCCAGGAGTGTCTATCAATCGGTTCGCGAGGGTTGGACCAGGATCCGTCCATCGAGGCTCAAGAGCTCAGTTACGCCACCAAATTGACTGAGCTGATGCTCATCCTGAACCAATTGGTGCAAGGGCATCCTCAAGACCCCGGACGACTCAAAAAGTATTTAGAGGAGCTGTTGGCAGGGTTCAGTCACTATCGTTCGCTCAGAAACAGGCCGCATGGTTATGAACGGAGTGTGGCGCGGTTGAAAGTACTGGAAGCATTTCATATACATGGTTATCTGTGATATAATGTACGCGGAAAGGGTGGGATATGATGGACGATCATCTGCAACTTGAAAACGCGATCAAGGAATACGATCTGCGTCACTACGATCAGGCATGGACGATGTTCAAGAAACTCGCGCGAAAGAAATTGCCTGAGGCGATCTATCGCTTGGGATTGATGTGTTATCATGGTAATGGCGTCAAAGTGGATTATCCACAGGCATTGACGCTGTTCTCCGAAGCATCGATCGATCTTCATGATGGCGCGACGTATATGTTAGGCCGAATATATGAAGAAGGCAAGGGTGCTGCGCGTGATCTGAAACAGGCATATGAATATTATGTTGCAGCCAGACATCAAGGAAACAGGGATGCTTTGGTACGTTTGGCATTCTTTTATGAACGCGGCTATATCGTCGAGAAAAACCTTGCGAAAGCGCTCGAATTGTATGTCGAACTCGCAAAAAAAGATCATCCGTTCGCGATGTATAAGATCGGAATGGCCTATTTTCACGGGGATGGTGTCAAAAAGAACATCGAATCCGCCCATCAATGGTTGAACAAAGCTTTGCAAAAAGGTTCGGTGGATGCGATGAACTATTTTCGGCTCATCGGGACGACGAGTCAAACGGATTTGCGGACCAAGGAACAACTTTTTTCAATGGCTGAAACCTTTTTCACGGGAGATCGTCCCGAGCAAGCGATGATCTATTATGAAATCGCCGCAAAAGAAGGAGTGATTCAAGCTTACCATCAACTGGCCAACGCTTACCAACATGGCAAGGGCGTGAAACAAGAACCCGAATCTGCCTTTCGTTGGATTTTGCGGGCTGCGGAATTGGGAGACATGGTAGCCATGTGTCGCTTGGCAGAACGTTATGAAAACGGTGATGGTACGCCCTCATCTTATCTCCTTGCCGCCAAGTGGTATGAACAAGCGAAATCATTGGGTCACGACGAAGCACGTCAGAAACTGGATTCATTGAGAGGTTATACCGATGAATGACACCAAAAATCCCAAAATGCTCAATGAGATGGGAGACCGGTATTTCGAAGGTAGGAATACCGAGCAAAATATCGAACTCGCCTATACATACTACAAACAAGCCGCAGACACCGGAAACCCGGTCGGTCTGTATAATGTCGGGCGCTACTTTTTGGCGAAAGAACAGTATAAGAATGCCATCGATTATCTCACGAAGGCGTTGTCGAGCGGCTATGCGCAAGCCTATTTGCTCTTGGCAGAAATGGCCATGAGCGGAAAGGGGATGCGCAAAAACAAAAAGAAGGCATTCAAGTATACTCAAGAAGGCGCAAAATTCGGTGATACTGACGCCTACAACCAACTGGCACGTTACTACCTGGAAGGCATCGGCTGTTCCAAAGATGAGCGGAAGGCTTGGGAATATTATCAAAAGTCCGCCGATTTGGACAACGTCGTGGGTATGTATCAACTCGCACGACTACATTTGAGTTCACAACCAGGTCGGAAGAGTGCGCAGAATGCGCTTCATTGGCTCGATAAAGCCATAGAGATGAAATATGTGCCTGCCATCCATCTCGCCATCGAACTCTATCAAACACCTCATCCGGAGTTCAAAAAACGTTCCCAGACTTTCCGGGAAGAGATGATATTCTATTATCTCGAGAAGTTGGCTCAATCCGGTGATGTTCCCGCGCTTGAAAAAGTAGCCCTTGACTATTATGAAGGGTCATCGGTGACGAAGATGAATCATGAAAAAGCACGCGCGTATTTTCAGATACTCTCGGACAAAAACCAGACCATCGGGCTCTATGGTTTGGGTTCGTCATTTCTCTATGGTCATGGCGGTGTGAAGGATCACAAGAAAGCGAAAGTTTTGCTGGAACAAGCCGCTGAACGCGGCTTTGAGAAAGCAATGGCAAAACTCGGAGAAATCTATCGGCTCGGTTTCGGCGTGACCGCGGATCCCGAACAGGCCATGAAATGGTATTACGATGCGGCGAAGAAAGACCATCCTGAGGCTTTGCTCAATCTGGGTTTGTTGCACTATCGCAACGAGATTCCGCATGCCTCGGGCGAACTTGCGTTCAAATATGTCGAAAACGCAAAGAAAAAGGGCAGTATTCAAGCCGATTACTGGCTCGGAATCTTCTATGAAAAAGGTGTTGGAGTACCCGTAAGCGCCACGCTTTCGGAAAAGCATCTGCTTCAAGCAATCCAAAACAATGTGGTTGCCGCGCATTACAAATATGCCATGCTGCAGTATGACCAAGCCCAGATGGTAAAAGGTAAAAAGAAGCAGAAGCGTATGTTTGAAGCGTTCGAGCATTTTCGCGCGTATCTCAAATCACCATCAGGAGCCAAGTCCAACCAAAGTATGGCCGCGTACCAAATCGCTTTGATGTTTCATCAAGGCTTCGTGAGAGATCCCAATCTGCGCACCGCGCGCTATTGGTATGAATACGCATCCGAATTGGGTCATCCCAAAGCGATGATCGAGGTCTATCGCATGCTAAAGAAGAACGAGCCCGTTCACGCCCTTAAGTACTTGAATCACGCGATGGAACTCAATGATCCTGAAGCGTGGTATGAACTCGGCGTCTATTTTCTCGAAGGCTCATCCATCCAATCTGCGGACCCAGCACGCGCAAAGGAATACTTTCTTCATGCAGCGCGACTCAAATTTAAGCCGGCGGTCGACCGTTTGGCGATGTTATAGGAGAATGAAAAATGAAGGTATTATTGCATGTCTGTTGCGCGCCGTGTAGCGTGATGGTGGTCGAAGCCTTGCGCCAAGCGGGGCACGAAGTCACATTTTTTTGGTACAACCCCAACATTCATCCGACAACCGAATACGTTTCTCGACGTGACCAGTTACGTACCTATGCCAAAGAGCTCGGAATCGATGTGATTGAGGTTGATCATTATGGACTCAGCGCTTTCGTATCGCAGGCGATCCAGGATCTGGACAATCGGTGTCTCCAGTGCTATGAAGATCGGCTGCTCCGTACAGCACTCACCGCAAAAGCGAACCAGTTCGACTGCTTTCAATCGACCTTGTTTATCAGTCCGTACCAACGCCACGATGATTTGAAGCGCGTTGCCGAAATGGTGGCTGAAAAAGTCGGCATCGCATTCCATTATCAAGATTTTCGTCCGCTCTTTCGTGAAGGTCAGACACGTGCGAGGGAGATGGCGTTCTACATGCAGAAGTATTGCGGTTGCATTTTCAGCGAATCCGAACGTTATCGTAAGAAATGGGGAAATCATCAGGAGAAATCCTGATTATTTTCTTATTGGTTATTGCCAAGACAGTCTCAGGTTGTGTAGAATGGTAACGATAGTGAAAGGAGAAGGACGATGTTTTTACAGACAACGGATATCAATTTGATCAAAAATGCGTGGTGGATGTATTTAATTGGCGCAGCGGTCACGATCTTCATCATCGGTGGCGCATTGTTTTTTGCCTTTACGGCGTTACGTCAGGCCAAAAAAATCGGTATGCGTCGCGAACAAATCCGTCAAAGTGTCATCAGTTCCATCAGTTTTTCAATTTTGCCTTCGATCGGCATCTTCATCGGTGTCATCACGATGGCCGGATTGCTTGGGATCCCCCTGCCTTGGATTCGCCTCAGTGTGATTGGCGCGCTGCATTATGAATTAATGGCTGTCTCTGTCGCCTCAGGCGGCATCACCGCAGCTACATTGACGACCCAGCATTTCGTCACGATCGCGTTTGCGATGACGATCTCCATCATCTGGGGCGGCGTTTTCGCACTATTCTTCTTCAAAAAGTATCAGACAAAAGTGTTAAGCAAAGCGACGTCAGGTGAAAAGGGAGGTTTTGGGAAACTATTGTTCGACGCGGTATTCATCGGAATGATATCGGCATATCTGGGCGATGCCTTCGCCAAAATCTTCCGTTATGATGTTCGTGTGGTCGAAGATGGGGCCTATCTTTTAGATGATTTCGGCGATTATGTCGTCGTGGATAGCCGGACATTCGTGCCAATCATCGTCTTTCTGTCGAGTATGCTCGCGATGTTTGTCTTCGATCTCATCATCAAGAAATGGCACCAGAAGTGGTTGGAGAATTTCCAACTCGCATTATCGATGATCTTCGGTATGACTGTAGCGGTATTGCTGGGAATCGGAGGTATCTTTTGATGAACAATACATCGTATAATAATCATATGCATCGTGTGGGCCGTGTTTTCATGGCCATGGGTCTATCGGTGATGCTCATTGTTCCGGTCTTGATCTGGGTCATCAGCGGCGTGGGACCCGACTGGAACAAAATGATCATCGCGATTTTGTCGATGTCGATTTTGTATCTTCCAAGCGGGATCATCGAAGTGGTCACTTATTCCCCGTTCCTTGGAACAGGGGCGACCTATTTGGCATTCGTCACCGGAAATCTTGTCAACTTGAAAATACCTTGCGTCATGAATGCACGCGAGATCGCAAAAACCGAGATCGGAACCCCTGAAAACGAAGTGGTGGCAACACTTTCAGTCGCTTTTTCCACCATCACCACCGTGATCATCCTCTCGGTCGGAATATTGTTTCTCCAACTGATCCGCCCATTTTTGGAAGCGGAAGTCATGCAACCCGCATTCAATTGGGTCGTCAGCGCCCTTTTCGGTGCATTAGGGTACAAATATTTCCTGCGCAATCCCAAACTCGTCATCGTGCCGATCGTGTTTTCCCTTGTTCTCGCAGCCATCGCACCGAAGTTCGTTTACAGCAACATCGCGATTGTGATCGTCATCACGGCGATTGTATCGGTTGTCGCTGCCAAAATCATGTATGACAAAAAATGGCTTTCTGAAAAATAAAGACTTGTGTCTCGAAAGGAGGTTCTGAGCGATTGACTGATCGACTCGGATTACATAAATTATGGAGTATCTATACGCTTTTCTTGGCCTCATTGCGGTATTAGTCATCGTTGTTGTCCTGCGCACCCTGTTCATCCGCGATCTTTCGCCTTCAGACGTGCAACTTGAGGTGAATGAGAACGAGAAAATGGCATATGCCAACGGTTTACAGCGCCTCATCCGCCATAAAACCATAGCCTTTAAGGACAAACCCAACTTGCACCCCTTCACCGCCATGCAGGCGGAAATGGTAACTCTCTTTCCTCGGGTGCATGAAGTCATGACAAAGACACTCATTCCGGGTGGATCATTACTGTTCCATTGGAAAGGGAAGTCACCCGAAAAACCGTTGTTGCTGATGGCTCATCAAGACGTTGTTCCCGCACAAGCAGAGATGTGGAAATACGATCCTTTTTCCGGAACGATCGAGAATGATGAGATTTTTGGCCGGGGTACATTTGATACGAAGTGCACTTTGTTTGCTTTCTTTCAAGCGTGTGAAGAACTGATCTCATCGGGTTTTATCCCCGAAAACGATATCTATCTAGCGAGTTCTTCTGATGAAGAAATCAGCGGTTCCGGGGCAGAGCGGACCGTTGACTATCTTGAAGCCAAAGGTGTGAAGCCCGCGCTGGTACTCGATGAAGGTGGTGCGATCGTGCAAAACGCTTTACCTTCTGTCGATCGCCATCTCGCGCTCATCGGGGTTATCGAAAAAGGGTATGTCAATCTCAAATTCACGGCAAAATCGAGCGGAGGCCATTCATCCACGCCGCCCAAGCACACCCCGATCGCCCGACTGGCAGCATTTGTCAACCACGTCGAGAAACGCTTCCCTTTGAAAACTCAGATGATCGATGAAGTTCGGGACATGTTTCTTTCGGCTTCCCGCTCGATGCGTTTTGGATATCGGATGTTGTTTGGAAACATGTGGCTCTTCAAGGGACTCTTGACCCGGTTATTGCCCATCATGAATCCCTACGGACGCGCGTTGTTGTCGACGACGATCGCTTTCACGATGATGAGGGGAAGCGATGCGGAAAATGTCATTCCTTCAGAAGCCTACGTACTCGCCAATCTGAGAACCCATCCGATCCAAGGGATTGAGGATAGCGTACGCGTGCTTTCGAAGATCGCAAGGAAATATCAGGTGGAATGCGAAATCGTCGAAGGTAGAGAAGCGACTCCGATTGTTAACACAAAGGGAGACAGTTATCGATTTCTCGAACAACAGATTCGTAAGAATTTCCCCGATGTATTGGTATCACCCTATGTCATTCTCGGTGGCACGGATGCGCGTTTCTATACGCGGATATCGGATTCTGCATTGCGGTTTTCTCCGATTCGCGTGACCAATAACGACCTCAAAAAAATGCATGGAATCGATGAATCTCTCAAGTTGAATGCGCTATGGGAAGCGGTTCGTTTTTATCGGAGCATGATTACGGACTATCACATGGAGTGATTCGTCATCCATCACTTTTGCATGCATCATGATTATTGCGGGGAAATCCCCGCTTTTTCATTGGGAAAAAGTGGACAATGATGGGGATTTCTGTTATAATAAACATCAAGAACACTACACGGGAGATGGATCTATGTGCGTTCAATACATCCCGATCACTGATGGGGTAAACCGATTCGGAGCCATAGAGCTCTTGAATCGTTTTTTGCGTCGGTTCGGTCGGCTGGCTGAGCACCATATCCACTTCGTGTTTTTACTCATCCTCATTCCTTTGGGCATTGCTCCTCGAGGTAGGTATGCTTAATCCCGGGATGAGCTATTCGCTCAAAGTGTTACGAGAAACCGACATCGCTTATCTTCTCACGGATCAACAAGATGAGGTGTTTTTGCATAAGCGGGAAGCGACGCATCCATATGAAGTGGGTGAAACTGTCGAAGTCTTCATCTATACCGACAATCAAGGCCGCATCACCGCATCTACACGCGTTCCTACCATCCAACTCGAGCAAGGAGCATTTCTTGAAGTGGTCGGCATGAATCCTCAATACGGTGTGTTCTTGAACAATAATCTCGTGAAAGATCTCTTGCTTTCAAAGGACGCACTGCCTTTTAATCTCGCTTTATGGCCCCAGATGGGCGATAAGCTCTTTGTGACCATGAAGTTGACCAAGGGCACGTTGTTTGCCGGTTTTCTCGGCAGGAAGCAAATTGCATCCTATTTTGACAAACCGCGCATTTTGGAGAGCAATACCCAGATTGAAGCATATGTCCAATATATCATTCCCGATGGTTTGGTCGCCTTTTCGCTGGAAGGCCACGAACTGTTTATCCATTCTAACAATATGCGCAGACAATATCGTCTGGGAGAGCGTGTTCAAGCGCGCATCATGAAGTTGACTGAATCCCACGACTATGCCGCAACATTGATTGAACAAAAAGAACATATGATTTCCGCTGATGCCCAATTGATTCTCACATATTTGGACCATCATCAAAATCAGATGCGCTTTACCGATAAGAGTAGTCCAGAAGAAATACATGCGGCATTTCATATGAGCAAAGCCGCATTCAAGCGTGCGCTCGGTCTGCTTTACAAGCAAGGATATGTTGAACTATCACCCGAGGCAACGCGAAAAATCAAATCATAATGGTGGTGAAATTATGGGCAGAGCCCATGAAGTAAGAAAAGAAGCTATGGCGAAAACGAGCATGTTCAAAAGCAAGCTCTATTCCAAGTTTGGTAAAGAGATCTATATGGCAGCCAAAACAGGTGGACCGGATCCCGACAGCAACCACGCACTCAAACGCGTGATTGACCGCGCGAAACAAAATCAAGTTCCCGCGGATGTCATCAAACGCAATATCGAAAAATCGAAAGGGACGACCGGCGAAGATTACGCGCCTGTGCGTTACGAGGGTTTCGGACCCGGCGGTGCCAATATGATCGTCGAGTGTCTCACCGACAATGTGAACCGCACGTTTGGAGAGGTTCGCAGTTGCTTTACGAAAACAGGCGGAAAACTCGGTGTATCTGGGAGTGTCGCCCACATGTATCAATATGCATCGATGATCAGTGTTGAAGGCATTACAGAAGATTCGGCTTTGGAAGCGATGATGGTGGATGAAATCGCCATCCTCGATCTGGATGAGGATGATGGCGTCGTCACGATCATCGGTGAGCCCAGCGATCTCGACCGCATCAAAGATGCCTTGGTTCAAACGGGTCAGGAACTGAATTTCCTTGTCGATAAGGTCGCCTATTTACCCAATGAGCTAATCGAGTTATCCGAGGATGATTTATCAAAGATGCAACGATTTCTCGATATGGCGAACGAACTCGATGACGTTCAGGAAATCTATCACAACGTCTTGTTTCCCGATGGTGCTTAACCCGCATTTTTTCAAATTCGGAGAAACGAAATAACGATGCGAAATCATCTAAACATGTTATAATTCTTGTGAGGTATAGTCCATGAATCTTCCAAATCGTCTCACGCTATTCCGTATGCTTTTGATTCCCGTGATGGTCGTACTCTATTTGCTCTCCGCTTCTTTTTCCACGCATATTCTCTGGATTCTTGGCGTCATCTTTTTAGTGGCATCTTTGACGGACTATTTTGACGGAGCGATTGCGAGAAAACGCAACATTGTCACAACCTTTGGGAAGTTTATGGACCCGCTCGCCGATAAATTACTCGTCATTTCATCCTTATTGATCTTATCCGATATCGGGCAATCGCTTCCACATATCTGGATGCCTTTCTGGTTCATCATCATTATCATTGCCCGTGAATTGATCGTCACTTCGATTCGTCTTGTGGCTGTCGGCGGAGGCAAGATCATCGCCGCATCGGCTCTCGGTAAGTATAAGACAGCGACGACCATGGTCGCCATTCTCTGGTATTGCTTTTTGATGCCCCTCAATCCCTTATGGATTCATATCATCGGCTGGGTTTTGATGGGTGCCTCATTAGGTCTGACAATCATATCCGGCCTCGATTATTTTCTGAAGAATCGCAAGTTGATTTGCGAATCGATATAAAGATTTGACACACCTTGGACGTAGTTGCACTAAACGTCATGAATCATTAGGAGGCCAACATGGCAGATGAAAACAGAAAAAAGAGTTTAGAAATCGCCCTCAAGGAAATCGAGAAGGAATATGGCAAAGGTGCCGTCATGATTCTTGGCGAGGCATCGACCAATTTCAATGTCGAATCGATTTCTTCCGGGTCGATCGCGCTGGATGCCGCATTGGGTGTAGGCGGTTATCCCAGAGGCAGAATCGTTGAAATCTTCGGTCCTGAATCCTCAGGCAAAACGACATTTGCTCTCCATGCGATCGCAGAAGTCCAAAAACGCGGAGGGTATGCCGCATTCATTGATGCGGAACATGCTCTGGACCCGGTTTATGCCAAAGCATTGGGTGTAGATATCGATTCGTTGATTCTTTCACAGCCGGATACCGGAGAACAAGGTTTGGAAATCGCCGAAGCCCTCATTCGCAGCGGAGCTGTGGACATCATGGTGGTCGATTCTGTCGCCGCTTTGGTACCGGAAGCGGAAATCCGTGGCGAGATGGGTGATTCACATGTGGGACTCCAAGCCCGTTTGATGAGTCAGGCGATGCGGAAATTATCGGGTGTCTTATCCAAATCGCAATGCATTGCGATTTTCATCAACCAAATCCGCGAGAAAGTCGGCGTGCTGTTCGGCAACCCCGAAACGACGCCGGGCGGAAGGGCTTTGAAGTTCTATGCTTCTGTGCGTCTGGACATCCGCAAAGGCGAACAGATCAAGGACGGCACTGAATTCGTCGGTAATCAAGCCCGTGTCAAAGTCGTCAAGAATAAAGTCGCCGCTCCCTTCAAATCATGCACGATAGATATCATATTCGGAAAAGGCATATCCAAAGTCGGCGAAGTAGTCGACCTCGCCGTCGAGAAAGAAATCATCAAAAAAAGCGGTGCGTGGTATTCTTATAATGATCAAAAAATCGGTCAGGGAAGAGAAAATGTCAAGAAGTATCTCGAAGACAATCCCGAGTTATTTGACAGCATCACCGTGCAGATTCGCCAAACGCTCAATTTAAAATAAGAAGACCCTTGAGGTTTTCTTTTTTTTCGGTAAATAATTTTTGACTATAAGGTGTTTTTAAGATATAATATATCCAGTATGAACGTGTGTATTGACAGCGTGATTTATGTAATCATGAACCACGCTTCTCTATAACACAACTGAATATATGGAGGTAATAATGATGACAGAAATTATTATTTCCAGTTTGCTCGGCTTAGCAGTTGGTGGCGTAATCGGCTTCCTTATTCGTGTGTCCGTCGTCGAAAAAGGATTCCAAACCGCACGCAACAAAGCGGAAAACATCATTGATGAAGCGAATACTCAAGCAGAAAAAATCAAAAAAGAGAAACTCTTAGAAGCCAAACAAGAAATTTACAATCTGAACCAAGAGAACGATAAGATTATCAAAGAAAAAAAAGCGATGGTTGTCGAAATGGAACACAAAATCAACCAACGCGAAGAAGTTCTCGAACGTCGTTCGGCCAATTTGGACAAACGTGAATTAAATTTGGATCGTAAAGAAGAAGTTCTCGATGAAAAGAAGAGCTTGCTTGAGGACAAAAACAGCAGACTGGACAGTATTATCCAAGAACAAAATACCAAATTACTCGAAATCGCGAATTTTTCAGAAGATCAAGCAAAAGACGTCATTATGAAGCGCGTCGAAGCGGATATGGCTCAGGAAATTGACCGCTATATTCGTGAACAAGAAGAAAATGCAAAACTTGAAGCCCAAAAGGTTGCCAAGGAAATCATCACCCAGGCGATTCATAAGTACGCTCAAGATGTGACAGTTGAAACAACGGTTTCCGTCGTCACTTTGCCGAACGATGAGATGAAAGGTCGGATCATCGGACGTGAAGGCCGCAACATTCGCACTATCGAAGCTTTGACCGGAGTGGATTTGATTATCGATGACACACCAGAAGCCGTCGTGCTTTCCGGATTCGATCCCGTACGCCGTGAAATCGCGAAACGGTCTGTCGAAACATTGATTCTCGATGGACGTATCCATCCCGCGAGAATCGAAGAGATCGTTGAAAAGACTCGGGTTGAAGTCGACCAATTCATCCGTGATATCGGATCGAAAGCCGTCTTTGACGCAGGAGTCGGTAGAATGCATCCCGATTTGATGAAGTTGCTCGGTCGCTTGCATTTTCGTACATCCTACGGACAGAATGCCCTGCAACACTCTCTTGAAACCGCATTTTTGGCGGGCAAGATGGCCGTGGAACTCGGCGAAAATGAAGCAATCGCGAAACGCGCCGGATTACTTCACGATATCGGCAAAGCCGTCGACCATGAGATTGAGGGCTCGCATGTCGAGATCGGAATCAATCTCGCAACGAAATATCACGAACATGTCGCTGTCATTGACGCCATAGGGAGTCATCATGGTGATAAAGAAGCCACGACGATCATCGGTGTTCTCGTGGCTGCCGCAGATGCGCTCTCGGCTGCACGTCCGGGTGCGAGAAGTGAATCTCTTGAAAACTATATCAATCGTCTCACACAACTTGAAGAGATCAGTCGTTCGATTCAAGGCGTTGACCAGGCCTATGCCATCCAGGCGGGCCGTGAAGTCCGTGTCATCGTCAAACCGAATGAGGTGGACGATGCCAGAACGTCTGTGGTCGCCCGCGAGATCAAGCAACAGATCGAAACGAAACTCAGTTATCCTGGCACGATCAAGGTCACTGTGATTCGCGAAACACGCGCACAGGATGTCGCAAAATAAAATCAAACGATGATAGCCTTCCGTTAAGGGAGGCTATCCTATTAAGGAATGATTGATATGCGTGTCTTATTTATCGGAGACATCTATATGGAACGCGGTCGTGAAGCATTTGACCGCTATTTTGCTTTGGTAAAGCAACGCACGAAGCCCCATATCGTGATTGTTAACGGCGAGAATATCGCCAATAACAACGGCTTGACCGATGCCATATACAAAGATTACCTTACGCGTGGAGTCCATGTTTTTACAATGGGAAACCATGCGTTCTCACGCAAGGATGCCAACGAAGTCCTGAACATGGATTATGTCGTTCGTCCTGCGAATTACGGGGAAGGCACACCGGGCAAAGGGTATGTCACCCTTCAATTCAATCAAAAAACCGTGACGATCATCAATTTGCTCGGGCGTGTTTTCATGCGTGATCCCATCGACAATCCGTTCACAGTGATGGATCGAATCCTCACAGAAATCAAAAGCGATTACATCGTGTTGGATTTTCATGCCGAGGCGACGAGTGAAAAATATGCTCTTGCCCATTACCTGGATGGTAGAATCGACGCGATGGTTGGCACCCACACTCACGTTCAGACCGCGGACGAAATCCGCTTCCCCAAAGGGATGCTATACATCAGCGATGTCGGGATGAGCGGTGTCCGATTCGGAATCATCGGCGGTGAAGTGAAACAGGGGATCCGAAAATTCGTCACCGGCGTTCCTGAACGGGTGTTCCCCGAAAAAAATGGCCCTCTACAATTCAGCGCAGTATTGCTTGATTTGGAACAAAAGAAAATCGAACGGATCGCGATTCAAGAACAATATGAGGGTGAACTACATGGGTGATGCATTCCAAAAGCCGGAAATCAAAGCTGCGCGCAAACGGACAAAAGAACGTCCCATGATTCGCGACTACATCTTTGATTCACGGTATCTCAATCTTGGAAAAGGGCGTAAATATTTGATCCAGACCCATGGGTGTCAAGCCAATGAAGCCGATACGGAGCACATCGAAGGCATTTTGGACCAAGCAGGATTCATATCGACCCAAGTCGCGGAGGAAGCCGATCTCATTTTGGTGAACACCTGTGCCGTACGTGAAAATGCGGAAAACAAAGTGTTCGGTGAAATCGGCAGACTCAAGCAATACACCTACAACAATCCCGATTTGATCATCGGCATCTGTGGGTGTATGAGTCAAGAAGAAGTCGTCGTCGAGAAACTGATGCGCGTCCATCCACATGTGAAGCTGATCCTCGGAACGCATAACTTTGATCGGATTCTCGACTATATCCACAAGATCGACCAGTCACACAAGCGCGTGATTGAAGTCTTTTCGACCGAAGGAGACATCATCGAACGCTTGCCCACTCAACGAAAAAGCCATGTGAAAGCATGGGTGAATATCATGTATGGCTGTGACGAGTTTTGTACGTATTGTATCGTGCCATATACGCGAGGAAAGGAACGTTCACGTCCATTTGATGCGATCATCGCGGAAGTCGAGACCTTGATTCAGATGGGATATCAAGAAATCACCCTTCTCGGTCAGAATGTGAACGCCTACGGCCTAGACCTTCCGGAAAAAGGAATTTCTTTTGCTTATCTCCTTGAGACATTGCGACAGATGCCGATTCCAAGAATTCGATTCACGACCAGTCACCCCAAAGACTTTTCGCGAGAGATCGTTCAAGTGCTCGGAAAAGGCGGAAACCTGATGCCCGCCATCCATCTTCCGGTCCAGTCCGGATCAGATGCCATTTTGAAGCGCATGAATCGAAAATATACGAAGGATAGCTATCTCAGGCTTGTCCAAGACATTTACGCCCACATTCCATCCGTATCCTTGACGACGGATATCATCGTCGGTTTCCCCGGCGAGACCGAAGCGGATTTTTCCGAGACCCTCGATTTGGTCCGCCAGGCTCGTTTCGAAGGTGCCTATACCTTCATTTATTCACCGCGTTCAGGCACGCCCGCAGCGTTATTTCCTGACGATGTTCTGTATGAGGTAAAGAAAGAAAGGCTGTATACCTTGAATCATTTGGTGAATGAGGGATTTTTGAGAGGAAACCAACGCTTTGTGCACCACAACGTCGATGTCTTGGTCGAAGGATGCTCAAAGTCGAACCCAGATAAGCTCACAGGATATACGCCGCATAATAAACTGGTCAATTTCGCCTCTGATCAAGACATCATCGGAAAAATCATTCCTGTGCAGATCATCGAGGCCAAAACATGGTCGTTGATCGGAGTGGTGGACCATGAATCGAATTGACGCCTTCTTTGAAGCTTTGACCCAGCACCCGACATACGTGAGGGTGCAACAACTCAAAGCAACGATTCTCAGTAGACCGGAATATCAGGAACGCTTTTCGAGATATCTCGAAAAACAGAAAAAGCATGTGCAAAAATTTCCACATTCTTTGAAATCGCTGGATTCATTGACGCCAGATTTGCATGAGGAATTATCCGCTATGAGTCAGGATCCTTTGATCAGCGAGTATTTGGACCTCCTCCGTGAACTGAATGATTTGGTCCAGAACATCCAGGAAATGATCAATCTGTCGCTCGATTTGCCAATCGATTTGACGCGTGACAATCAGGGATAAATATTTGGGAAATCGCTATTTTTATTACTTCTGCTATTGAATAAACTTGAAAAGCATAGTAATATGTTAGTATCTTATGGGAAAAGGGTGAGACAATGAGCAAATTTATAACCACTGATGACTATTTTTCATTTGCCAAAACATTATCAGTCATCCCAACGGAAGACTTGCTGACACTTTTGCGAAACCATAAAATTACCATTCCGACGTATGCTCATCGCTTTGTGTTAAGAGAAACCATACAACCAAAGGTCTTCCAATCGAAACTTTATGAGACTTACACCGACGAACAGAAATATCGTCTACGCGGTTTCAAGGATTATTCGTTGTACCTGCTCGAGAAACTGATTTCCGACTACAACCTCGACTTTGATGCCGCTAGATACAAAGAAACGCTGTTCAACCTGCTCTTTTTGAATCGCGAACTCTACGGTTTCAAGAACGCCTTCATCGATGATCTTGAAAAGCTCAAATACAAATACGCTGTCGATTTTGAAAAGATCAATTATCGCGACTTCATCACGCAGTTTCAAGACATCCTCTTTGAGCCCAAAGGGTATCTAGATGGCGTGAGTTTAAAAATTCTCAAGGATGTGCTGATTTTTTCATGTACCTTGGGAGATTTGCGCGGTTTGGGTGAAAAGTATGGAGTCAAAGTGCCCCGGCGCATCAACAAAGGCCGACTCATCGAGATTCTCGCCGCACGGTTCCGTCTGAGTGGAGAAGAAGCGGAACTGCTTAACGACAAATCGGTTCTCGAACTCGAAATATATGCCAAAGAAAAAGGCTTCAACATTTCCATCGACCTCAAGAAGAGCGACATGGTCGAATATATCATCTTCGAACTTGGACGCTATCATCAGGAAATGCAACGTGATCAGCATGATTACCAGATTCCGAAACCTACTGATCCCGACTCCGTGGAGATCGATGTGATGGAATTCGAGGGCAATGACCAGGACATTCCGGTCGTTGAACTGGAAGAAGAGGTTGAAGAGGTGCCAGTGGTCGTCGAAGAAGATATCGATGAAATCTCGCCCGTTTCAGAACCCGCCGAAGAACCTGTTGAACAGCCACTTCTCGAACCGATCATTGAAGAAGAGCCCGCACCTGTGGAGCCTCCGGTCGAGAAGGTCGAACCGGCTCTTGTGGTCGAAACGCCGAAAAAAGCCGAACCCGTAAAGGAAACGCTCATTCCCGAAGAATTTTCCGACCAGGAAAAAGAATTACTGGATGAAAAAATCAATTTGATCATCAAGAAATACCACAAACAAAAACGTCGTCGCCGTTTCTGGACCGCATTCACGATCATCTTCGCTGTCTTGGTCCTGGGTTTCGTCGGCTACTGCTATCTGTATTACACGGTCATTGATATTGGAAAACTGCCATTCAATATTCCTGTTTTTTGGCAATAATCAGGTGATTCTTCTTGAATAACATCGATCCTAGCCGTTATACCCCAATGATGCAACAATATCTTGAAATCAAAAAAGACTATACCGACTATATAGTCTTTTTTCGACTTGGAGACTTTTATGAGATGTTTTTCACCGATGCCATCCTCGCTTCTAAGGAGTTGGAGATTGTACTCACGGGAAGAGATGCCGGTGTCAGTGAACGCGTTCCGATGTGCGGGGTTCCCTATCATGCGGCTGGATTATACATTGACAGACTCATAGAAAAGGGGTATAAAGTTGCGATCGTTGAGCAGGTCGAGGATCCAAGCCAGGCCAAAGGCATCGTCAAACGCGATGTCATCCAGCTTATCACACCGGGGACCATCATTGATCCATCAGCGCTCGATGAGCGACAGAACCATTTCATCGGTGCGTTAGCTGTTTCCAAAGGACAGGTTGACCTCGCCTACTGTGATTTGACAACGGGACAGAATCACATTGTGGCCATTCCTGATGA